>MPNF01000056.1 GCA_002238885.1 Alphaproteobacteria bacterium bin95
ACAGCCAGCCGCGCCGCAATGTCCCTCGTGTCCGCGATGCCCGCCGCCGCAAGATGGAACAGCAGGTTCGCAGAGAACAGCGCCGACACGCCGACGACGACCGGCAGGTTGCGCCAGTTCCCTGCCGCCACGATCTCATTGGCGACGTACAGCAGGAGTGCGCCCGTGAACGCCAGGTCGATAGCCGCCGTGGCGCCGGGCCCCAGCATACCGCCCGCCCAGACTGCGATCCGACCGGCCAGCCAGACCGAGGCCAGGACGGCCAACAGGCGGCCCCGCAATGGCGGGCGGCCGGTCCAGTTGGGAATAGCGGTCAGGAGAAAGCCGCCAAGCGCGGCGGCGATGAACCCGAACAGCATTTCGTGGATGTGCCAGGCCACGGGATCGAACAGGCCCGGATAGCGAACTGTACCCGACCACACACCGATCCATAGTGGCCCGGATATTGCGGACCAGAGGCCTGCCGCAAGAAACAGCGGACGGAATCCGTCGCGCAGGAATTCGGAGCCCGCATATTCGCGGCGCATCGTTCGCTTGCTGCGCGCTAAGCCGGCGAGACGCCGGTGACGGCCCTCACCCCCCGCCGATGCGGGGGAGGAGATAAACTTCGGCGCCTTCGGGAATCGGGGCAGTCAGGTCGTCCTGGTACATGACGCCGTCTATGGCGACAGCCATGCTTTCCTCGACCTGGCGGCCGAGACCCGGAAAGCGCGTTTCCAGGTCCCGGACCAGGGCCCGAATGCTCGCCGCGTCCGACTCCAGCTCGGCCTTGCCGTCCGTATATCGATGGCAGGCCGAGTGGGTCAGGACGATGCGGGCCAAGGCGGGGCTATTCCTCCGCCGCCGCCTGCTCGTCCACCGCCTTGCGGACCTTCGGCGGCGACATGGGCAGCTCCGTCAGCCGGATGCCGATGGCGTCCTGGATGGCGTTCGCCATCGCAGCCATGGGCGGCACGATCGGCACCTCGCCGACCCCGCGCGCGCCGTAGGGATGCCGAGGGTTCGGCACCTCGACGACGACCGTGTCGATCATCGGCAGGTCCGAGGCTACCGGGATGCGGTAGTCGAGGAAGCCCGGATTCTCGAGCCGCCCCTTGTCGTCGTAGATATATTCCTCGTTCAAGGCCCAGCCGATGCCCTGCACGGCGCCGCCCTGGATCTGGCCCTCGACATAAGAGGGATGGATCGCGCGGCCGGCATCCTGCGTTGCGAGGTAGCGCAGCACCTTCACATGGCCGGTCTCCCGGTCCACCTCGACATCGACTACATGCGTGCCGAAGCCGGGGCCCGCGCCCTGGGCGTTGAGCGAGGAGGTGCTGGCGATCGGTCCGCCCGTGCGGCCCGATTTAGCGGCGATGTCCTCCAGCGAGAGCGGCTCGAAATCGCCCGCATTGCTGCCGGCGGGAACGGCCTCGCCATCCTGCCACTCGACTGCCTCGACCGGGATGTCCCAGATCTTGGCAGCGCGCGCCTTCAGTTCGTTCACCACGGACTTCGACGCTTCCACCACAGCCATGCCGGTCGCGAAGGTGACGCGGCTGCCGCCGGTGAGGAAGCAGTAGCCGACCGAACTCGTGTCGGCGACGATCGGGCGGACGCGTTCCACCTCGATGCCGAGCACCTCGGCCGCCATCATCGCCATGGAGGCGCGGGAGCCGCCGATATCCGGGTTGCCGGTGGCGACCACGGCCGTGCCGTCCTCGTTGATGTTGACGGTCGCAGAGGACTCGCCGCCGATATTGAACCAGAAGCCCGAGGCCACGCCGCGGCCCTGGTTCGGCCCGAGCGACGCCTGGTAGTTCGGATGGTTCTTCACGGCCTCCAGCGTCTCGACACAGCCGATATCGCCGAAGGTCGGGCCGTAGGCGGCCTTGGTGCCCTTCTTGGCGGCGTTCTTGAGCCGGAGCTCGACCGGATCCATGCCGAGTTCGCGCGCGAGCTCATCAACCGCACTTTCGATGCCGAAGTTCGAAATCGGCGCGCCGGGCGCCCGGTAGGCGGCGACCTTGGGACGGTTGGTCACGACGTCATAACCGGTGATGCGCACGTCCTGGAGGTCGTACACCGCAAAGGCCGTCATGCAGCCGGGACCGACGGGCGAGCCCGCATAGGCGCCGGCCTGGAATTTCAGCACGGCATCGCCTGCGATAATGGTGCCGTCGCGCTTGGCGCCGATCTTGACCCAGACGGTGCCGCCCGAGGTCGGGCCGGAACCGCGGAACACTTCTTCGCGGGTCATCGCCATCTTGACGGGCCGCCCGGACTTCCGCGACAGCACGACCGCCAGCGGCTCCAGATAGACCAGCGTCTTGCCGCCGAAGCCGCCGCCGATCTCGAGCGGCGTCACGCGGATTTCGGAAATGTCGATGCCAAGCAGCTTGGCCACATAGGCGCGGACCATGAACTGCCCCTGGCTGGAGCAGTAGATCTGGACCTGTCCGTCAGCGGCATACTGTGCAACGCAGGCATGCGGCTCGATATAGCCCTGGTGGACCGGCGCAGTCTTGTATTTGCGCTCGATGACGATGTCGGCCTTCTCGAACGCCGCATCCACATCGCCCAGCTGGAAGACCATGCGCTTGGCGACATTGGAGGGTTTCGTCGGCTTCGGATCGACGCCCGAGGTGAACATGTCATCATGCAGGATAGGCGCGCCTTCGACCATCGCGTCCTCGACTTCGATGACGTGCGGCAGCACCTCGTAATCGACCACGATGGCCGCGAGAGCGGCATCGGCCGCAGCGGCGCTGGTGGCCGCGACGGCGGCTACGGCATGGCCGTCATAGAGGGCCTTGTCGCGCGCCATCGTGTTGCCGGACATATCCTTGAAGTCCGCCGGGCCTTCGCCAACGAACGCTTCCTCGCTGGTGATCTCGGGCATGTCGGCGGCGGTCATCACCGCTTTCACGCCGGGGACCGCTTCCGCCTTCGAGATGTCGATGGAACGGATGCGGGCATGGGCGTGCGGACTGCGCAGCACCTTGCCGACGAGCTGGCCGGGAAGCTGGAAATCGGCCCCGAACTGGGCGCGGCCGGTGACCTTGTCCACGCCGTCGGGGCGGATCGGGCGGGTGCCGACGACCTTGAGAGCAGGGGTTCCGTCAGGTGCCATGTCAGGACGCTCCTCGCATATCGGCGGCCGTGTCGAGCACGGCGCGGATGATCTTGTCGTATCCGGTGCAGCGGCAGAGATTGCCGGCGAGCCAGTAACGCGCTTCTTCCTCGGTCGGGTCCGGATTGCGCTCCAGAAGGGCTTTCGAGGCGATGAGGAAGCCCGGCGTGCAGATACCGCATTGCAACGCGGCATATTCGAGGAACTTCTGCTGCAGCGGGTGCAGCTGATCCCCGTCCGCCATGCCCTCGATGGTCTCGACCGAGTGGCCCTCGGCCTCGACGCCCAGCATCAGACAGGAACAGACGAGGCGGCCGTCGACCGTGATCGAGCAGGCGCCGCAGTCGCCCGTGGCGCAGCCTTCCTTCGTGCCGGTCAGGTGAAGCTCGTCGCGCAACACGTCGAGCATGGTCTGCTCGGTGCTGCAGAGGAACTCGACCGGCTCGCCGTTGATCGTGGTGGAAATGTGATGTTTAGCCATGGTCTCGGTTCAGGCTCCCGCGCGCTTGAAGGCAGTGGCGGCCGCGCGGCGTGCCAGCACGCCAGCGACCTTGGTGCGGTACTCGATGGTGCCGCGCTTGTCGGAAATCGGCTTGCAGGCGGCCCGCGCGGCAGCGTCGAGCGCGGCCAATGCCGCATCGTCGAGCTTGCTGCCGACCAGCGCCGCCGCTGCATCGTCAACGACCAGCACGGTCGGTGCAACGGCACCGAGCGACACTCTGGCCGCCGTGCATTTGCCGCTCTCGTCCAGCGTCACGCAGACGCCGGCGCCGACAACAGCGATGTCCATTTCGGTCCGCGGAATGAACCGCAGATAGGCGTCGCCCGTGCGCGCCGGCTTCGGCGGCAGCTTGATCGCGACCACCATCTCGCCCTTGGCGAGCGAGGTGCGGCCCGGCGCCGTCGGGACTTCCTCGACCGGAACCTCGCGCTCGCCGTTCGGCCCGGCAATGACGGCCGTGGCCCCCACCGCGATCAGCGCCGGCACGGAATCCGCCGCCGGCGAGGCATTGCAGAGATTACCGACGAAAGAGGCACGGCCCTGGATCTGCGTCGAACCGATCAGCTCGACTGCCTCGACGACCCCTGGCCAGTCCTTCGACAGGCCGGCATGCTCGCCGGCCTCGGCGCCCGAAACGGACGCGCCGATCCGGTAGCCGCCACCCTCGGTCGTTATCGTCCTGAGCTCAGGAATGCGCTTGGTATCGACGATCAGGTCCGGTTTGAGAACACCGGAGCGCAATTGGACCAGGAGGTCAGTGCCTCCGGCCAGCACCCGGGCGACGCCGCTTGCGTTCGCCAGCAACTGCACCGCTTCGGCCACCGTCGTGGGCGCAGCGAAACTCGGTGCGTACATTCTTCCTCCTCAATCTCGCTTGGTCGCGCAAAAAGACCCCGGCCGGAGCCGTGGGACCGGCCGGCCACTTTCGGATGAAGCTATTCTAGAGCCATCCGCCCCCCTTTGGCGAGAGCGCAGCGTCGATAAGTCGCCTCGCTTCTGGCGGTCGACGGCTGGAGCAGGGCAAAACCGATCAAAAATCAACGACAACAGGGCTGTGGCCGCAATCTTCGATGAATCGCACGAGATCGTTCGGCGCGATGGCGGTGGTGCGATCATTGCGTAGCGGATGGTAGTTGAGCGGGGAGATTTCCAGCATCCGGGCCTGCAGTACCGGCTGTACGCGCTGCGCACGGTCGTTGATGAGGGCGAAGGGAGTGACCGCGCCGGGAGGGATGCCCAGCACCTCCATCAGGCGTTCGGCCGACCCGAACGAAGGACGCCCGGCGCCGATCCGCTCCCCGAAGGCCTTCAGGTCGATCTTCGCGTCCTCCAGGCAGACGACCAGCCAGTAGGCGTTCTTCCGGTTCTTGAGGAACAGGTTCTTGCAATGGCCGCCGGCGATGCCGCCGCGCAGCTCCCGGTTTTCGTCCACTGTGAACACCGGCTCGTGGCAGACGGTGCTGTGGGCGATGCCGAGTTCGTCGAGGCGAGCGAACAGGTCTTCCGGCGTTGCAGGCGCCAAAGCCGTCATGCCGCTTGCGCGGGCGCCGCAGCGAGCGCGGCGGCATCGTGACGCGGCAGGTCCATCAGCACGGCCTTCAGGCGCTCGGCCGCCGCCTTGCCGACCGCGTCCGCCGCGAGCGCGTCGTATTTGGAGAGCAACGCCGCCTCGCGGCCCGGATGGCCGGGCGCGCCGGAGGGATTGAGGGCTTCCGACCGCTCCACGCGCCCGTCGGGCCCGGCGATCTCGACCCAGCCGGGGTAATCCGCCGGATAAATGCTGTCGAGTTCCGCATCCGGCACCAGTTCGATGCGCTTCGCGAGTTCGACCAGTTCCGGGTCTTTCAACCGTTCATCGGTGTATTGGGCGGGAAGCGCGTTGCCGTCGGCAAGCGCAGCGGCGATGGTGAAGCGCGCGCTCATCTGGCCGTTGAGTGCGGTGCCGGGCTCGTAGTCGAAGCCGCACTGGACATCGACGACCCGCGGCAGGCCGGCGCGTACGGTCTCGCCCGGCTCCGGCATCCGGCCGAGGCGGTCGCGGATTTCCCGTGCGGCATCGACATAGGAATGCAGGGAGCCGCAGCAGGAATAGGGCTTGAAATAGACCTGCTCGACGGCCCATTCGCTGCCGAGCCCTTCCAGCAGCCGATCCGGGTTTGCGGCGTCGGAAAAGGCGTCGAGGAAGCCGCCGTCATCGGTCTCCAGCACGCTTGCCGGGCCGGTAAAGCCCATCGCCGCCAGCTCCGCCGCCATGACGCCGGCATGGGCGGCGCGTCCGGGGTGCAGGCGCTTGCTCATCGCACCGTCCGCATTGAAGGCGAACAGGCCGGACCCCTGCGTTGCGCCGAGGCCGAGCGCCCAGGCCGTCGCCTCCTCGTCTAGCCCGAAGAGCACCGCGCCCGCTGCCGCTGCGCCGAGCGGACCGCACACGCCCGTCAGGTGCCAGCCGCGCAGCCGGGCGGCATTGGGGTCGAGCGCGCGGGAGGCGCGCACCATCACCTCGTAGCCCGCCACGACCGCCGTCTCGATTTCGGCTCCTCCGGCATCGAGGCGCTCGCCTAGGGCAAGCGCCGCCGGCACCACGGCCGCGCCCGGATGCAGCTTGGCGATGAAATCGTCGAGCTCGAAGGCATGGGTGGCGACACCGTTCACCAGGGCTGCGTCGGCAGGCCGCAGCGAGGGCTGCGATTCGCCCCAGACCGTCGCAAGTCCGTCACCGTTGCCGGCGGGGCCGTAGCCCTGGCGCGCCCAGGCGAGGGCCGTTTCGGCCCAGAACTCGCGGCGTCCGTGCAGCGCGGCTCCCATTGTGTCCAGCAGCGCGAGGCGCGCCGCATGGCGGGTGCTTTCGGGCAGCGCCTCCGGGCGGAGTCCCGCGAGCCAGCGGGCGAGTTCTACGGTGAGGGCGGGCATTTCGCTGCGGTCGCGCGGCATGAGATGAAGTCTCCGGAAGCACGGGACAGCCTGCCGGGAGGGTTCCAACGGCGGCGATTTCCAGCGAAGAATGCAGGAATCGCGGGCCGGTCGCAAACCGGCCGACCGTCTCGTATGCACGGGAGAATGTGCCTATGCCGGGTCCGTTCGACGGCCTGAGAGTGATCGACCTGACGACAGTGGTCGTGGGCCCCTATACCAGCCAGTTCCTGGGCGACCTGGGCGCCGATGTCATCAAGGTCGAGGCGCCGGAGGGCGACCTTTCGCGGCTGGTCGGCCCGCACCGCAACCCGGGCATGACCTCGCAGTGGATGCATGTGAACCGGAACAAGCGCAGCGTCGTGCTCGACCTCAAGACCGAAGGCGGCAAGCGGGCAATGGAGAGCCTGATTCGGACTGCGGATGTCTTCGTCCACAATATGCGCCCGGAGCCGCTGGCGCGCCTCGGCCTCGACTATCCGAGCGTTGCCGAAATCCGCCCGGATATCGTGTTCTGCAATATCTGGGGGTTCGGGCGCAGCGGCCCCTATGCCGGGCAGGCGGCCTTCGACGATGTGATCCAGGCCGGCGCCGGGCTTGCAGCGCTGGAAGGCTTCGCGACCGGCAAGGCGAAATACGTGCCGATGCTGATCGCCGACAAGACGACGGCGCTGTTCGCGGCGCTGGCCGTCTCCGGCGCGCTCTACCACCGCCTTGCGACCGGCGAGGGGCAGGAGGTCGAGGTGCCGATGTTCGAGAGCATGGCCGGGTTCGCCATGGTGGAGCATCTCTGGGGAGAGAGTTTCGTGCCGGCGCTGGACCGGGTGGGCTCCGAGCGCCATGCCACGCCGAAACGCTGGCCGATTGCCACGAAGGACGGCTTCATCTGCGTGCTGGCGACTTCCGACAAGCACTGGCGCGCAATGCTCGAGGTCGCCGGCCGGCCGGAACTGATGGACGATCCGCGCTATGCGACCCGCCCGGCCCGCTTCAGGCACCGGGACGAAATCAACGCCGAACTCGAACGGTGGATGGCGGAGAAGACTACGGAGGAATGGGCAGGGCCGCTGTCGGAAGCGGGCGTTCCCTGCATGCCGGTGCAGAGCCTGGAGCAGGTGGTGGCCGACCCGCATCTCGGAGAGGTCGGTTTCTGGCACGAGATCGATCACCCCAGCGAAGGCCGGCTCCGGCTGATGGCGTCGCCGCTGACGCTCAACGGATCGCCGGCCTCGATCCGCCGCCCGCCGCCCCGCCAGGGCGAGCACACGCGCGAAATCCTCTCCGAAGCCGGCTTCGATGACGCGGGAATCGAGGATCTGCTGGCGTCCGGCGCGGCGATGGCGGAGTAATGTAGTCACGCACGAGTCTTGAATTTGCCGGCGCGTGGGAGCATTTTGCCGGAACTGAAACTGAAGAACATCGGGAGCGATTCGCCATGGAATTGGCCCTGCGCGAGGCGAAGGCGCGCCTCTCCGAACTCGTCGCCGCCGCCTGCCAGGGCGAGCGTGTGGTCATCACCAAGTACGGCCAACCAGTCGTCGAACTGGTGCGTTGCGAGCGGCGTGGCGGGATCGATTTCGACAAGCTGGAAGAAGACCGCCGACGGCTTGGTATCGAGGACGCGACGCCAGAAGAAATCGAGGCCATGGAAGGGGCGTTTCATGACCCCGCGTTCAGTCGCCAGGTGCTCGGACTCGACGACGAGGACGACGGGTAGTCCATGCGCGTCCTCCTCGATACGACATATCTTTACAGGTTCATGGAAGCGACTGCGGCCTTGACCGAGAACGACCGCCGGTTCTTCGGCGCACGGGATTTGCAGCTCTATGCGAGCGCGGTGTCGATCTGGGAGATGCGGTTGAAGCACAATGCCCGCTACGCTTCGGGCGAGCGCAAGAGCCGGTTCGACCCGAACGATGTCGTTCCCGTGCTGGAAAACCAGGGCGTGACATTCTTGCCGATGACGATCCGCCATGCGGCGCGGGCGCTGGAGACGCCGCTCGGACATAAGGACCCGTTCGACGAATTGCTGCTCGTCCAGGCTCAGGAGGAAGGCCTCAAGCTGCTCACCGTCGATCGCCTGCTTGTCGGCCATCCGCTTGGGGTGGCCTCGGATGGCGCCGGGCCATGATGCAGGATGTGCCAACAGGGCATATCGCCGCCGTCGTCACCGACCTTGAGATGATGGCGCCGCCGGCCGATCCCGGCCCGGCTGCCGAGCTTGTGCGCTGGCATCGCACCGACCTGGACACCTACCGCGCGCTGTTTCGCGAGGTGGGCGAGGAGTGGCTCTGGTTCTCCCGCCTGTCGCTTGCGGACGAAGCGCTGGCCGCAATCCTGCACGACCCTGAGGTGGAGCTCTATGCCGGCCCGGCGGGGGAGAGCATCGTCGAACTCGACTTTCGCGCGGAAGGCGTTTGCGAAATTGCTTTTTTCGGGCTCGTTCCAGCCATGACCGGGCGGGGCGAGGGGCGCAGGCTGATGTCTGCGGCGCTCGCGCGCGCCTGGCGGGAGGGCGTCGGCAGGGTCTGGTTGCACACATGCACACTCGACCACCCGGCAGCGTTGGGCTTCTACCTTTCCTGTGGCTTCCGCGCCGTGCGCCGGCGCATCGAGGTCGAACCCGACCCGAGGCTGGACGGGCGGATCGCGGCGGACGCCGCAGCGCACCACCCGGTCATCCGCTGAAGGCGGCTTCCAAGGGCCGCATTGCGCACAGCCGCAAGACTCCCCTAGACCGGCCTCCGACAGGCATTCCGAACCGGAGAAGGACGACATGCAGATTTCCATGACTGGGCGCACGGCGCTCATCACGGGCGGCAGCGACGGCATGGGCCGGGCGATGGCGCTGAAATTCGCGGGCGCCGGCGCGTCGGTCGCCATCGCCGCCCGCCGCCAGGGGCCGCTCGACGAGGCGCTGGCGGCCATCGAGGCCATGGCGCCCGGCCGCGCCGCTGCTTTCTCCGCCGATGTCGGCAAGGTTGAGGATTGCGAGCGGATCTACCGCGACACGGTCGCGCGGTTCGGCGCCGTGGACATCCTGGTCAATAATGCCGGCACCTCGCAGACCGGCAAATTCGAGGAAATCGACGACGCGACCTGGCAGGCCGATCTTGACCTCAAGCTGTTCGCCGCCATCCGGCTGTCGCGCCTGGCGCTGCCGGACATGAAAGCGCGCGGCTGGGGCCGGATCGTCAATGTGCTGAATGTGGGCGCGAAGGCCCCGCAGGCCGGCAGCGCGCCCACGGCCGTCTCGCGGGCGGCCGGCATGGCGCTGACGAAGGTGCTGGCGGGCGAGGGCGCGCCCCACGGGGTGCTCGTGAATGCGCTGCTCACGGGCTACATCCGCTCCGGCCAGTGGGTTCGACGCCACGCCGACGCCGCGCCCGATGCCGATTTCGACACATGGCTCGGGGACATGGCGGGCAAGCTCGGCGTTCCGCTCGGGCGCTTTGGGGAGGCGGAGGAGTTCGCCAATATCGCCTGCTTTCTCGCCTCCGACGCCGGGTCATACATCACGGGCACGGCGATCAACGTGGACGGGAACCGCAGCCCGGTTGTTTAGCAGGGCTCGCCGCACCGGGGTCGGCGACCCCGGTGCGGCTTGCATTCCGGGACGGGCGCGCGTAAACAGCGCGCGATTTCGCACGCGGGCTGCGGCCGACAAGGCCGGTCCGGTTCCTTCCCGAGGGAAGGCGACAGCCCGCGCCAGGACAAACCGGAACTAGGAAGGCGAGCCAATGGCCGTGCCGACATTTACCATGCGCCAGCTTCTGGAAGCTGGCGTCCATTTCGGACATCACACCCGACGCTGGAATCCCCGGATGGCGCCGTTCATCTTCGGGATCCGCAACGGCATCCACATCATGGACCTCCAGCAGACGGTCCCGATGCTCTATCGGGCGCTGGAAGCGGTTTCCCACGTCGTGGGCGAGGGCGGGCGTGTGCTGTTCGTCGGCACCAAGCGCCAGGCGCAGGAGACAGTTGCCGAGTCCGCCCGCCAGTGCGGACAGTATTTTGTCAACCACCGTTGGCTAGGCGGAATGCTGACGAACTGGAAGACGATTTCCAATTCCATCAACCGGCTGCGCGACCTTGAGGAGCAGCTGGCCCAGGACAATGTCGGCCTGACCAAAAAGGAGTTCCTGCAACTCCAGAGAGAGCGCGACAAGCTGGAGCAGACTCTGGGCGGTATCAAGGAAATGGCGGGCCTGCCCGACATCCTCTTCGTGATCGATACCAACAAGGAACATATCGCCGTTGCCGAGGCGCGCAAGCTGGGTATTCCGGTGATCGCCGTGCTCGACAGCAATTCCGATCCCGAGGGGGTGGAATTTCCGGTACCGGGCAATGACGATGCGATACGTGCGATCTCGCTCTATTGCGAACTTGTCACGAACGCCGTGCTGGACGGCATCGAACGGGAGATGACGGCTTCCGGACAGGATATCGGCGAGCTCGACACCGCGCCCCAGGAGCAGGCTGCCGAACCGGAAGAGGCGCCGGCCGAAGCTGTAGAGGTCCCGGCAGCGGCAGAAGCCAGCGAGGCGGCAGCTGAAGAGGTCGCCCAGGTTCCGGCAGAGGCAGAGGCGG
>MPNF01000057.1 GCA_002238885.1 Alphaproteobacteria bacterium bin95
CCCGCGCATCGAGATTGCGCTGGGTGGCGCAGTTGTCGAGCGCGAACGATGCGGAATCTCCAGTTCCGGGCGCGTGGGCGTGGCGCATGATGGCGACGATACCGGGCTCGGAGAGGCGGGCGCAGCGCGTGTCCGCGGAGGTCGGCGCAGGCGGAAGCAAGAGGGCCGCCATTGAGGCGAGGGCGAGAAGCAGGCGCGTCATCGGTGGGCGAAGGAAGCGAAGCGGCATTCGGATCTTCATCTGCATATCGGCCTCAATCCCCCGCGAATGCGATCAACCGCCCGCAGACGAGCGCTCCCAGCCAGCAAACCATCGAGAGGATGGCATGACCGACCAGGCGGGCGCGCGGAGCGTCTCTGAGCAGGAACCCGTGGGCCCGGCAGAGCGCGAGCGTGGACAGGACCGCGACAGCGATGAAGGCCAGCTTGAGCTGCAGGAATCCGACACCGCTGTATTCCCGCGCCCTGACCGAGAACAGCAGCGGTCCTGTGAGCAGGGCGAGGGCCAGCCCGCTCGCCGCGACGGGCGCCAGCACGCGCACCACCGCCTCGCGGGAGATTCCGCGCCACACGCCGAGAAGCCGCAGGTTGAGCGGGACGACCGATCCGACAAGCAGAGCGACCGCGAAGATGTGCGCGGCGTTGACGCCGGCATAGACCCAGCGGGAACTCCGCAGGGCCTGCGCCAGGGCCGTTCCCTCGATCGCTGCGAACAAAGCCTCCAAGGTCTCAGTCGCGCCCGGGGTAAAGGACGTACTCCCGTTTGCCCAGGTACAGCCGTTCCGCCTTGACCCGCTTGTCCGACACATCGGCGGCCGGCTCGCCGATCACCCGGATCTCCACCCCTTCGGCCAGGTCGCCGTCCTTGAGGCCGGCGCGTTCGTTGCGCCAGGGCTGGCCGACCTCGGCCGTCCACTCCTCGCCCTCCACGTCGATCTTCAGGATGCCGTGGGGATTTCCCAGGCGGACGGTCCTGACGATGCCGGTCAGATCGATATTGCCGCCGGTCGTCCACGCCCAGCCGTGATGGGCCAGGGCACCGACCGTCGGGGCCGCGAGTCCCAGGGTCAGGACCGTTATGAACAGGAGCCTCATCATCGTGCGCCTCCGATGCCTCAAGCGTTACCGGGAAGGTTGCGCTGCGCGACCGGACATTCAAGGCGCGGCGTCGGGAACTGCGCCGAGATACCCGTCGAGAAAGGCGCTCC
Organism: Alphaproteobacteria bacterium bin95; assembly: GCA_002238885.1. GTDB lineage: Bacteria > Pseudomonadota > Alphaproteobacteria > Bin95 > Bin95 > Bin95. The sequence goes on from MPNF01000057.1 coordinate 1,209, forward strand.
GGTAGCCGTCCTCGGTCCACAGCACGGGAAAGAAGGACTCGTCCATCTCCGTCGTTCCGGCGCGTTTGTAGCGGCCGTAAATGTTTCCGACATTGGTCGGGTGGTAGCGTGCTTCGGAAGACATGCAGTGAGACGCCAACGCCCGTCGGTGTGTGTCCGCGCGGTTGGTGCCCGAGCCGTGAAATGTCCGTCCGTGGTGAAAGACTCCCCCTCCCGCCGGGACTTCGACCCGCACCGTTTCGGGGACGACGCCCGCCCGTTCGGCGGCCTCATGCATCTCGCGTCCATAGTCGTGGGGAGCGTGAAACTGCGTGGCCGGCGGGGCCAGGTTCCAGCGGTGCGAACCCACGACATACTCGATGGTGCCGCCGGCCGCGCTGGTCGCGTCGAGCGCAATCCAGCATGTGCACAATTCGGGCGGCACGACCCACTGCTGGTAGCTGTCGTCCTGGTGAAAGGCGAGCGGGCGGGCGCCCGGCGGCTTCCAGAGCAGATTGTCCTGGTTGATCCGCGCGCCCGGCCAACCGCTGAGCCGCGCACACCACAGGCCGATGCGGGGATGAAGGACCGCACGCGCCACGTGACGGTCCGACTTCCACGCATTGCAGATCTGGCGCGTGAGGTCTTCGGCGTCCCGCCCTTCGCGCCAGTTCCACTCGTCGGGGCGCAGGCCGGTCTCGAACTCGCCGCGGAAGAGTGGCCCGAACCGCGCGGCCAGACGGGCGGCGGTCCCCGGCTCGATGAGTCGTTCGACGACGAGGAAGCCGTCCCGGCGAAAGCGTTGAATGTCCGAAGAATCCGGCTCGTCGATCAGGAACATGGCTCCGCTCGTACCCCGGCGCATCGTGCTTCCCGCATTCCGGGCGCCGGCCGTTCTTTCTCGCGCCAGATTAGCGCGTTTCGGACCGCGCTTGCACGAAATGAGCCTCGCCGGAGCACTGGCATGGCGGCATGCCCGGAGGAGCAGGACAGGCAGGGACATGCAGGGTCACATGTTGGATTCAACCTGCTTGCACCATGAAGCTGGGATGACACGTAAACTTATATAACCTATTGTAAAATTGAAATAAAATTTCCGATGAGGACACGGAATATATTTCATCGCGCCCTTGCGGACTCTTGGCTGCCGGACGCCGACGCGGTACCGTGCCTGAGAAGGAGAGCGCGAAACCCGTTCCGCTCTTCTGCCCTGAATCGGGACAGCAGGGTTCGGCCATGGCCGCTGAAAAAGAAGATGCCGGGCTTGGCGCCGTTCCGCTGGCGTCCCTGGAGGCGGTCGCGCTCGATACCGAAACCACCGGCCTCGATCCCGGCAAGGACCGAATCGTGCAGGTGGGCGCCGTCGCGCTGAGCGGCTGCGCCGTCGCTACCGTCGAGGCGTTCGACCGGATGGTCGATCCGGGTGTGCCAATTCCCCCGTCTTCAACGGCGGTTCACGGCATCTCGGACGAGGATGTGCGGTCGGCCGAAACGGCAGGCGAGGTCATGCCCGCGCTCGCGCGCTGGATCGGGTCCCGCGTCGTGATCGGCTATGCGATCGGTTTCGACCTCGCGATGCTCAAGGCTGAACACGACCGCTGCGCGCTCGCCTGGCGCCCTCACCGGTCCCTTTGCGTCCGGCAACTGGCCGCGCTGTTCGCGCCCGGCCCCGCGGACCCGTCGCTCGACGCGATAGCCAGGTGGCTCGGGGTCGGGATCGACGACCGTCATCGCGCGCTCGGCGATGCCAGGGCTGCTGCGGCGATCTATGCCGCTCTGGTGCCGCGTCTGGCGGAGAAGGGCATTGCCACCTTGGCCCAGGCGGAGCGAGCCTGTCTGGCACTCACGCCGCAAATGGACGAGGAGGCCAAGGCAGGCTGGCACCCTGTCATCGCGGCCGACCGGGTGCGTCGCACCGACCCGCACGCATTCGCCCGCGTGGACAGCTTCCCCTTCCGCCAGCGCGTCGAGGACATCATGTCCGCGCCGCCTGAGCTGGTGGAGCCTGCAATGCGCCTTCGCGAGGCGCTGCGGCACCTCATGGACAGGAAGATCAGTTCGGTTTTCGTCTCTTCGGGGACGGACACTGACATCGGCATCCTGACCGAGAGGGACATTGCCCGCGCCATCGACTCGTTCGGCCCCGGCGCGCTGGACGAAACGGTGGACCGCTTCGCTGCGCGGCCCCTGGTGACTATCCCCGCTTCGGAGTTTCTCTACCGCGCGAACACGCTGATGACCGTGGGCGGATTCCGGCATCTCGGCGTCGTGTCTGCCGACGGCGGGCTCGTCGGGGCCATCAGCGCCCGCGACCTGCTGAAGCAGCGGGCGGGCGACGCCGTCTTCCTCGCCAGGGAGATCGACCATGCGGAGGCGGCGGCGGACCTTGGCAAGGTCTGGGCGAACCTGACGAGGATCGTTGGCGGTCTCGCCGCGGATGAAGTCGATGCGCGTATCATCGCGTCGGTCGTCTCGCGGGAGCTGCGGGCGTTGACGCGGCGCGCCACGGAGCTGGCCGAGCGCGACATGGAAGCGGAAGGCTTCGGGCCGCCGCCCGTGCCGTTCGCCGTTCTGGTCCTGGGCTCCGGCGGACGCGGGGAAAGCCTGCTTGCCATGGATCAGGACAACGCCATCGTTTACGGGTCGGGCGCCCCCGACGGACCGGAGGACCGGTGGTTCGCAGAACTCGGACGGCGGCTTGCGGATATTCTGGACAGCGCGGGGGTTTCTTACTGCAAGGGCGGCATCATGGCCCGGAACCCCGAGTGGCGCACGGACCTCGACCGCTGGCGCGCGAAGGTGGGCGGATGGATTGGCCGCTCGCAGCCGGAGGATGTCCTGAATTGCGACATCTTCTTCGACAGCGTTCCGGTTTACGGCGATACCGCGCTCGGCGACGGACTGCACCGCGAGGCTCTGGACATGGCCGGGAATGCACGAGCCTTCCAGGTCGCGCTCCGCGCCAATGCAGTCGATTTCACCTCGCCGCTCGGCTTGTTCGGGCGGCTCAGGCTGAAGAAGGGCCGCCTGGACGCCAAACGTCACGGAATCATGCCGATCTTCTCGGCGGCGCGGATACTCGCCATCCAGCACGGCATCCGGGACCGATCGACCCCGGCGCGGCTGAATGCGGCAGGCGCGATTGACGAGGACAGCCGGGAAGCGATTAGCAATCTCGTCGAGGCGCACCGCATCCTGCTCGACGAGATCCTCGCCCAGCAGATCCGGGATATCGGGCGCGGCATTCCCCACGGCAATTCGGTTGCGCCCAAGGAGATGTCCGCGCCGAGGCAACGGCAATTCCGCTGGGCGCTGGAACAGGTGGACCATGTGCGCGGTGTATTGGGAATGCCGGTGTTCGGCTAACCCGCAAGGAACTGGAAAAGACGGCGCCAACCGGTGCAGTATCCGCTGCCCGAACCGAAGCCGGACCCGCCGCCATGCCCGACCGACTGCCAGCCGCGCCGAACACCGTCCACTGGGGCTTCTTCGATGCCCGGCTCAAGCCTGCGATCGCCGTCGAGAGCGGCGCGGAAGTCGAGATCGAGACGGTCTCCGGAGCGCCGGACGCCCTTCCGGGCGAACGCTTTGAAGTTCCTGAAGCCCTGATCCGCATCCACGCCGAGACGCCGCGCCCGCTCGGCTCCGGCCATATCCTGACCGGGCCGGTCGCCGTCGCGGGCGCCGTTCCCGGCGATGTGCTCCAGGTCGATATTCTGGAGGCGCGGCTCGGCACCGACTGGGGCTGGAACGCACTCCGGCCCCTGGGCGGCGCGCTGCCCGAGGACTTCCCGGAAGGGCGGATGGTCACGATCCCGCTGGACCGGGAAACCGGCGAAGCCCAGATGCCCTGGGGACGGACGCTTGCCTGCCGGCCGTTCTTCGGCGTCATGGGCACGGCCCCGCCGGCGCATTGGGGTTTGGTGAGCACCATCCAGCCGCGCGCATTCGGCGGCAATATCGATTGCAAGGAGCTGACCGCCGGTTCGGTGCTTTACCTCCCCGTATTCGCCGACGGCGCGCTGTTCTCCTGCGGCGACGGCCATGCGGTCCAGGGCGACGGGGAAGTGTGCCTGACGGCGGTCGAAACGGCGCTGACCGGGCGTTTCCGCCTTACTGTGCGCAAGGATATGACGCTGGAGGCGCCGATGGCGGAGACGGCGGACCGGTGGATCCAGTTCGCGTTCGATGCCTCGCTCGACCGGGCGGCCCGCATCGCGCTCAGGCGCATGATCGACTTCATCTGCCTGCGCTCGAACCTGTCGCGCGAAGACGCCTACATGCTGTGCAGCCTGGCCTGCGACCTGCGGATCACGCAACTCGTCAATCAGCAGCAAGGCGTTCACGCCATGTTGGACAAGCAACTGATTCCCTGACGAAGCAAACGGAGTACCGCCTGATGCTGTTCGGCGCAGCGATGTTCGTTACCGGCTATTCCATGCGCCCGGCGACGCTCGCCCGTGCCCTGGAGGAACGGGGTTTCGAGTCGTTCTGGGCACCGGAGCATTCCCACATCCCGGTGGACCGCGCATCGCCCTGGCCGCAGGGCGGGGCCTTGCCGGAGAAATATGTCGATGTCGCGGACCCGTTCGTCGTGCTGTCCATGGCCGCCGCCGCCACGGAGCGCCTCAAAGTAGCGACCGGGATCTGCCTCGCCGCCCAGCGGGACCCGATCCAACTGGCGAAGGAAACAGCCAGCCTGGACGCCTTGTCGGAAGGGCGTTTCCTGTTCGGCGTCGGCGGCGGCTGGAACCGGGAGGAAATGGCGAACCACGGCACCGCTTTCGAAGGCCGGTTTTCGGTGTTGCGCGAGCGTATCGCCGCCATCCGCGCCATCTGGAGCGAGGAGGAAGCGTCCTGGTCGGGCCGCCATCTGTCATTCGGACCGATGCGTTCGCGCCCGAAGCCTGCGCAGCCCGGAGGACCGCCCGTGCTGGTCGGCGGCGAGTTCCCGCATGGCGCAAGACGGGCGCTCGCCTGGGGAGATGGCTGGGTGCCGCACGCGCAAAGGCCGACCTACCACCTGCTCGACAAGCTGCCCGAGTTCCGCGCCATGGAGGCGGAAGCCGGGCGCTCCGTGCCGATTACCGTCTTCGGCGTGGAGGACGACCCCGCCCGGCTCGACGCCTGGCGCGAAGCCGGCATCGCGCGTGTCGTCTTCAACCTGCCGAGCGCCGGGGCCGACGAGGTCCTGCCATTGCTCGACCGCTGGGCAACCCGGTTGTGACCGCGCTGATCGTCGGTGGCGGCCTCGGCGGCCTCGCGGCAGCGCTGGCGCTCGCGCGGCAAGGCTTCGCCAGCCATGTGCTGGAACAGGCGCCGGCCTTCGGTGAGATCGGCGCCGGCATCCAGCTCGGGCCGAACGTCTTCCGCATGTTCGAGCGGCTGGGCATCGCCGAAGCCATTTCCCGCGACGCCGTATTCGTGGACCGGCTGCTGATGATGGACTCGCTCACCGGGGAAACCGTCGTGACGGGCGACCTCGGCAATGCGTTCCGGACACGCTTCGGCGCGCCTTATGCCGTGACGCATCGGGCTGACTTCCACCGCACGCTGCTGGAAGCCTGCGAGGCGGCGGAAGCCGTGACGCTCGAGACGAATGCGCAGGTCGTCTCGGTGGAGGACCTGGGCGGCCGCGTGCATGCTCGTCTGGCGGACGGCGGACGGCGAGAAGGCGCGCTCCTCGTCGGCGCCGACGGCCTCTGGTCGAAGGTGCGCGAATATGTCGTCGGCGACGGTCCGCCCAATGTCTCGGGACATATCGCCTACCGGGCCGTGCTGCCGATCGAGGAGGTGCCGGAAGCGGTGCGCTGGAATGCGGCGGCGCTCTGGGCCGGGCCCCGCAACCATCTGGTCCATTACCCGCTCAGGCGCTCGACACTGTTCAACCTGGTGGCTGTGTTCCATTCGGACCGGTATGTCGAAGGCTGGGACAGCGAAGGTGACCCGGGCGAGCTGATGGAGCGGTTCGCCGGCGTCTCTTCGCAACCGATGTCGCTCCTCGAAAAGATCGAGACCTGGCGGATGTGGGTGCTCTGCGACCGCGAACCGGTCGCCGACTGGTCGCGCGGGCGGGTCTGCCTGCTGGGCGATGCGGCGCACCCGATGCTCCAGTATCTGGCCCAGGGCGCCTGCATGGCGATGGAGGATGCGGTATCGCTGGCGGACGCACTCGCTGCGGACACCGATATCGAGCGGGCGTTCCGCTCCTATACAAAGGCCCGCTATCTCCGCACGGCCCGGGTGCAGCTTACGGCGCGGATGATGGGCGAGATTTATCACGCGGAAGGGATACGCCGCGAATTGCGCAACCAGGTGCTTTCTACCGCGGAACTGCGGGAGGGCATGGCCTGGCTTTACGGCGGTCCGTGATTGCAGGGCGCGGCCCGTTACTCGTCTGGTTTCCCCGCCAGCGCGTCCAGCCGTTCCTGCATCCGGGCGATTTCGCCGCGCATTGCCTGTAGCTCGCTGCCCGCATCGGGCGGCCTTTCCTCCGGCTCGGGTTTTGCCGTTCCGAAGGGATTCCAGAGCCGCATGGTCTGCTCGAACAGCGCGAGGTTGCGTTTGCCGATATCGTCAAGGGAGCCGAAGGAAAGGCCGGGCCCGTAAGTGCGCTCGGCCTCGCGGCGCATGGCCTCCTGATTGGCGCCGAACCACTCCATCGACTGCTCCAGATAGGCCGGCAGAATCCAGCCCATATTGTCCCGGTACATGGAGATGATCTGGCGAAGCAGCGAGACCGGCAGCAGGTTTGCGCCGTTCTGCTCTTCATCGACGATGATCTGGGTGAGGGTCGCGCGCGTCAGGTCCTCGCCGCTCTTGGCGTCCTCGACGGTGAACTCGACGCCATCGCGGACCAGCTGGGCCAGGTCGGCGAGGGTCACATAGCTGCTTGAACCGGTGTTGTAGAGGCGCCGGTTCGCATATTTCCGAATGCGAATCGGCGCCTCATCCTTGCTAGCAGCCATGGTGGTGCCGCCTCAACTGATTCGGGTTGCAGCGCAGCATAGCACAGGCGGCGTTAAGCCCCCACCAGCCACTCGTCGACCAGCGTCAGCTCTTCTGCATTCAAAGGGCGCTGCGCCTGTTCGCAGCGCACAACGATATAGTCCCGGAACGCCTTTGCGACGACATCCGGATCGGACGCGTCCGAAGCCACGTCGAAGCCCGACTGCCAAAGCCCGTTGGTGACGAACTCCGCGGCATCCTGCGGCAGCGACATTCCTTCCTCGCTGGCCCGTTCCTCGAGAAGCTGCACCATGGCGGCCCGGTCCGTCACGCCCTCGTCGAACAGCTTGGCCATATGCTCGAAGAGGAGGTCGAAACCGTCCGGATCCAGCGCCGGAATGCCGACAAGATGATGGATCGACTGGATCAGGGCAGGCAGCCCCTCGCTGCCCTCTTCGGTCTCGGTCTCCGACTCGAACTCGCGTGCCTCTGCCGGAGCGGACTCCGGCGGCGTCTCGCGCAGCGCCATCTGCCATTCTTCGCCGGGTTCGCCGCATTCCAGCATGGGATCGACAGTCGTCAACGCCTCGGCAAGACGGCGCAGGGAACGGAAACCGAACCAGTCGCTGTTTCGGAAATTGGCGAAACGGAAGAAGAAGTGCGGCAGCTCGGCGGCGGGAATCGGACCGTCCTGTTCGATCGACTCATGCAGGACGGTGGCAACCTCGGGAAGCACGGAATAGTCGCCGGTCAGCGACGGTCGGGGCGTAAAGGGGCGCGAAGCGAGCGGGCGCGCCCCGTCCGGCGAAGCCGATACCACCGGACTGCCTGTCAATGCGTCTCCGAGCGCGCTCTCGATAAACACGGACTGCTCGATGGTGTAGCTGCAGGCGGCCGTCAGCGCAGGCGTAACGACGGCATTGGCCAGGATAGCCGTTCGCCTGTCATGGGCGCGCAGACGCAACAGCACCGGAGTAAAGTCGGCATCGGCCGACAGAATGATGAACTCGTCGAACGGCGTAGCGTGGCCGATGGCATCGATGATATCGATTGCCATGTAGATGTCGGTACCGCTCTTGCCGCCTCCGGTAAGCGGCGGGCAGTCGATAACCGAGAAGGCGCTCCGGGTGAAGAAACCGCGGAACCGGGAGAAGGTCGCGGGATTGAGATAACAGTTGCGCATAAGCAGCGCGCGGCGTGTGCGGCCTTCCCGACCGCCGCCGGTGGTATGGTAACCGCGCTCAAGCCAGTGCATCCATCGTCCCGGCTGTTCGGCAAACCGCTTGGCAGCGCGCGGATCGACCGCCTCCAGACTGAGGAATACATTGTCGAAATCGACGAAGAGAGCAGCCCGAACCCGGCCGGGGCGGGAAGGCATCATGACAGTCTCAATCCAATCAGAATCCGTTACCCAATCAGGACGGGTGCAAACCCTTCATTCCAATGTAAAATCCCGTTCGCATGAGTCAAGGGCCGGAGAACAAACGGGCAGACGAGTTTCTCGATCTGTGGGAGAGGAACGTCCTCGCGTGGTGGCGCGAGACGGCAGGCTTGTTGTTCCCTTCGCAAGCGGATGATTGTGCCGGTCGGAAGGACGGGCCCGAGGCCGCTGGCCCTCCACATGGCAACGGCCGCGGCAGTTTGGGGGGGCGCCGCCGCAGCAGCAACGACGGGACCTGCTAACGGCCTGCTCTGGCACCGTGACCTGGCTGACGAATGTTCCCGGCTCGCCGTTTCTCCGGAGGCCGTCGGGGAGGCGGCTCTTCGGCGCCTTGTGGATTTCGAGGCGGCAATTGCCCGCTATTGCGCGCACCCCTTTCGGCGCGAGGTCGAGACGGAGCCGGTCCTCGCGCGCCGGGGCACGGCCCGGCTGATCTCCTACGGCGAAGGCGAACGGACGGTCCTGATCGTGCCTTCGCTGGTCAATCGCTACTATGTCTGCGACCTGTCCGGGCGCCGCAGTTTCGCCCGGTGGCTCGCGGCTCGAGGCTGGCGTGTCATGCTCGTCGACTGGGGGAGCCCAGGAGAGCGCGAGCGCCGGTTCGATTGCACGGACTATATCGAGAGCGTTCTGGAGCCTTTCGCCCGCGAGGCGGCGCGCGTCTCGCGGCGGCCCCCGGTGGTTATCGGATACTGCATGGGCGGGCTCCTGGCCCTACCGATGGTCACGCGGGCGCGCGTGGCATTCTCCGGCATGGCGCTTCTCGCCGTGCCCTGGGACTTCCACGGCGGCGGCGGCCCGGAAGCGAGGCGGCTTGCGTTCGCCGGCTCGACCTTCGCGGACATGCTGGCGGAGAGTGGAGAAATGCCGGTCGACGCGCTCCAGACCTGTTTCTACGCCCTCGACCCCATGCTCACGCCGCGCAAGTACCTGGCGTTCGGCGAGTTTGAGCCCGGCTCGGAAGCCGAACGCGCCTTCGTGGAGCTCGAGGACTGGGTGAATGATGGCGTGCCCCTGGCAACGCCGGTTGCCCAGGAATGCTTTGCAGGCTGGTACGGACGCAACGAACCCGCCCGCGGAGAGTGGCGCATCAGCGGCGAGCCGGTCCGGCCCGAGGCCGCAACGCTGCCGGCATGGGTCGTTGTTCCGGCCGGAGACCGCATCGTGCCTCCCGCCTCGGCGCTTGCTCTGGCGCGCGCCCTGCCCAATGCGACCGTGCGCCGCCCCCGTCTCGGGCATATCGGGCTGATGGCGTCGAAATCGGCGGCCCGGCGCGTGTGGCGGCCATTACTGGCCTGGATGAACGGTTTAGCGTGACACGATGCCACGTGAGCAGGAGTTTATGTTGCAACGCAACATGAAACTGCCATCTTTTGTGCATCGCAAAAACACAGGGAACCAAAGCAATGCCCAGAGTAGCCCTGATTACCGGCGGCACGAGAGGGATTGGCGCTGAAATTTCGCGAGGCATGCAGGCGGACGGCTACGACGTGGTCGCCGGGTTCCACCTCAATGTCGAGCGAGCGCA
>MPNF01000058.1 GCA_002238885.1 Alphaproteobacteria bacterium bin95
GCAAGGCTTCGGGTCCGCCCTACAAGCTGAGCGAGGAGCAGCGCGCGGCGCTGGCGGCGGTAGTGGAGAGCGGTCCGGACCCGGCGATCCACGGCGTGGTGCGCTGGCGGCGCTGCGACCTGGCGGCATGGCTCCAGGAGCAGTTCGATGTGTCGCTGGCGGAGACGACGGCCGGGCGGGAGCTGCGCCGGATGGGCTATGCCAAACTCTCCGCTCGCCCGCGCCACTATGCCCAGGACGAAGCCGCATTGGCGGCGTTCAAAAAAACTTCCCCGCACGCTTGAAGGAGATCCGCGCCGGGCTCGGCAACAGTGTCGAGGTCGAAGTCTGGTGGCAGGACGAGGCCCGCGTCGGGCAGAAAAACAAGCTCTCCCGGCGATGGGCGAAACGCGGCACGCGACCGTCAGCGCCTAAGGACCAGAGAACGGTCTCGGCCTATATCTTCGGCGCTATCTGCCCGAAGATAGGCAAGGCAGCCGGGCTCGTCATGCCCCACGCCGACACACACGCGCTCAACGCCCATCTCGAAGAGATCGCCCGGACCGTCGAACCTGGAGCCCATGCCCTCGTCATGCTCGACCGGGCCGGATGGCATACCTCCTCGGCCCTCCAAATCCCCCGCAATATCACCCTGTTGGCACTCCCGCCCCGCTCGCCCGAACTCAACCCCGTCGAGAACCTCTGGCAGTTCATCCGCGACAACTGGCTCTCGAACCGCGTCTTCCAAAGCTACGACGATATCCTCGATCACTGCTGCCATGCCTGGAACAATCTCGTATCCCAGCCCGCCCGCATCAAATCAATCGGGACCAGAAAATGGGCACATGGGTTCTGAACCATGACCGATGGTATAACCTGCTACTACGCGCCGGCCAACCATGCGGCAGGGCCGACTGACCCGATACGCGCGACAGCCCGACCGTCTCGTCGGCTGCCCGGGCCAGATCGGCCCGCGTCACCGGTGACCTTCCGCCTAGACCCTTCACACTCGCGACCCAGGCGCAGTGAACGCGAGAGAGAACGAGCGGCGCCGATCTTGACGAGCTGCCGAACCCGTATCTATCGCCCACGCGACCGGGAGCGTCCCCTACCTGTTGAGAGGCACAATCCACCGCCGACACGCATTCCCCTGCAGCTTGTAGTGCGGCCCGAAGGCGCGTCAGCATCAGGTTCGCGAGCGACGCTCCAGCGGCGGGTTGCGCGGCTCAGGGAATCCTTCGCGGATCTTGCCGGCCAGTTCGTCCCGGACGGAGCGGTAGCCGGGGTCGTCCCAGAGGTTCACCCATTGCCGCGGGTCTTCCCGGACATCGTACAACTCGCCCTCACCGCCATGGTAATAGTTGGTCGGCGCGTAAGCCGTGCAGAGGAACCCCGAGCGGTCGTAAATCGATCGCAGGCGTATCTCCAAGCCGGATTTCTCCGCATCCCACTGGCAAATCGCGTGCTCCCGCTCCGGTGCCGGTGCAAGCGGAAGGGGCGCGCCCTCCATCCACCACGCCCGGTCCAGCCCGGCAATCCCTGCAAATGTAGGTGCGAGGTCCACATGACCCACCGGATCGTCGATGCGCGTCCCCGCCACGTCGAGCCCGGCGCTTGCGGCCGGCCGCCAGATCAGCGGCAGCCGCATCAGGGCATCCACATGGAACGGCCCCTTGAACATCAGCCCGAAATCGCCCTGGGTGGTGCCATGATCCGTGGTGAAGAAGACGTCGGTCTCCGCGAGCCACCCGCGCGCCTCCAGCCAATCGAGAATTCGTCCCAGCGCCTCGTCGATCAACTCGTTCTGGACATGCACCATCGCGTCGATTTCCCGAACATTGTCCGCTGTCATCGACGACGGCACGAAATCGTCCGGGGTTTCCTCGGCGATGTCCGCCTTGCCGAGATAGAAGTCGAGCCAGTGCCTGGGCTTTTGTGACAGCAGTTCAACCGCTTTCTCGTGCGAGCCCGGATGGCCGGGCGGCAGGTCGAGATCGCGCCAGGGGACTCGGCCGAGCTCGGAACGAGGTGGATCGAAGGGGTGGTGCGGATCGGGGAAGCTTACCCAGAGGAACCAGTCGTCGCCGGCGCCCAGGGTGGCGAGCCAGTCGGTCGCCCGGTCCGCCACCCATTCGGTGTGGTAGAGTTCGCGCGGACAACCGTTGAAATGGACCTGGATCGCGTCGGTCTCCCCGCCTCGCAGATTATTGGGGCCGTTCCTGGGCCCCACCGGTGGGTAGAACCTCTCAACTTGCTCGCCGTGATTGTCAGCCATCCAGCGGCTGTAGTGGGTCACGCAGCGATAGGAGTGCGCGCTGTGCACCGCGAGCGAGAGATGGTCGAAACCCCGATAGGGGCCGTGATTGTCAGCGGTCGCGGCGGTTGCCTCGAAGGCGGTGGAATCCACCATCGGCTGCCAGTGCGCCTTGCCTACCAACGCCGTCCGGTAGCCGGCCTGCCGTTTCAGCATGGCGGCGATACTGGGGTCGGCTTCGGGTAGCGAGTAGCCGTTGCGGAAGACGCCATGGGTGTTGACGTGCTGGCCGGTGACGATAGTGGAACGCGCAGGCATGCAGGTGACGTTCTGGGCGTAGGCGCGCTCATACAGCACGCCATCCGCCGCCAGCCGATCCGCGACGGGGGTCCTCGCGATCCGCCCGCCATAGCAGCCGAGCCCGTCGAAGCGCTGCTCGTCGGTCGTCACGAAGAGTATGTTGCGTCCCACTGGATAATCCTCTCCGGGCGCACGGCCCCGCTCAGCGGTCGGAGCCTTGGGTTGCACCCTGCACGAAGTGCCGCTGGACGAAGTAGCTGATCGCGAACATGGGCAGCAGGATGAAGGTTCCTGTCGCCGCCATCAGCTCCCAGCGGTCGCCTTCCTCGGTATAGAACGTACTCAGCGTCACCGGCAGGGTGACCGCCTCTTTCCTGGTCAGGATGAGCGCGTAGAGAAAATCGTTCCACGAGAAGATGAAGCAGAAGATCCCGGCAACGAACACGCCCGGGATGGTGACCGGGAGCACGATGTCCCGGATGACGCGCAGTCGTGTCGCTCCGTCCGTCATCGCCGCTTCCTCCATCTCGACCGGGATGGTGTCGATGAACCCCTTCAGCATCCAGATCGCGAAGGGGAGCACGATCGACAGATTGATCCAGACCATGCCGGTCCAGGTATCGAGCAGATGGAGCTGCCGGAACATGAGAAAGAACGGCAGCACCACGACGATGGGCGGGACGAACTGGGTGGCCAGCACACCGAGAAACAGCGTCTTCTTGAACCTCATCGCGAAGCGGGAGAAGCTGTAGGCGGCAGCCAGCGCGACGGGAACACCGATCAGAACCGTGAAGCCCGAAATCGCGATCGAGTTCAGCAGCCGATCGCCGACATAGAAGGGCCGCTCGAATATGGCCCGGAAATTGTCGAGCGTCGGCTCGAACCAGAGCGACATCGTATAAACTTCCGAGAGCGGCTTGATCGAGGTGAGGAAAATCCAGGCGATCGGTCCCAGCAGCACCGCCAGCAGGACCGCGATCGCAATCCCGCGCAGGCAGAAGAGAATATGTCCGCGACGCCGCGGGGAGACCGCCATCACCCCGCCGCCCCCTTCGGGAACAGCAGACGGAAATAGACCGCGGACACGCCGACCAGCAGCAGCGCGAGCACGAAGGCGATCGCGGATGCATAGCCCATGTCGTAGGCGGTGAACCCCATGCGGAAGGCGTAGTAGGTCATCGTGCTGGTCGACTCGCCGGGGCCGCCGCCGGTCAGAAGATAGACATAGTCGAACATCTTGAAGGAGAAGACCGTCTTGAGGACGAAGGCGATGGCGAGCACCGGCATGAGCTGCGGCAGGACGACCGTCCAGAACGATGTCCAGGCCGACGCCCCATCGACCCGCGCCGCCTCGAGCGTATCGCGCGGGATCGACAGCAGTCCGCCGATCAGCATCAGCGACAGGAACGGCCCCCAGTGCCACATGTCGGTGAGAATCAGCCAGGTCATCGCCCAGCCCGAACTTCCCAGCCAGTCTACATGGGCGAGGAACGGGAACAGCGCATCCAGGACCGCATCGAAGATCCCGAACTCGGGGTTGAGGAAGAAGCGGAACGAGGTGCCCTGGAGCGCGGGCGACATGGCGAACGGCAGCACGAGCACGGTGCGGGCAACCGAATAGGTGCGCCCGCGGCGCGCAAGCAGGAGCGCGATCAGCAGCCCGAAAACGACGGCGCCGCCCGCCGACCCTGCGACGAAGGTAATGGTGACGCCGAGCGAGTTGAGAAAGGATGGGTCGTCGGTGAAGGCGCGCCAGAAATTGTCCAGGAAGACGAAATCGGTCGGCACGCGGGACCGGCTCAGGCGCCAGTCCATGAAGCTGATGATGCCGGCATAGCCGAGCGGGTAGATGACGGTTGCCGTGACCAGGAGAAAGGCCGGCATCATCAACAGGTATTTCAGGTGTCGGTCACGCATCGCGATGCGCCCGGCTCACACCTCCATCGGTCGTCGCATCTCAGCCGCGGTCGACCAGCTTCTGCGCCTGCTCGGCGGCCGCGTCGAGCGCTTCCTTGGGATCGGCGCCGTTGCTGACCGCATCCGAGATGGCGTTGGCCAGAACCTGCATGACCTCCGGCCAGACGGCCAGTTGCGGGAAGATCCGCGAGCTCTCGAGGCTGCCCGCAGCGGCCATCTGCAGCCCCTGGTTCGCCGCATTGACCTCCTCGTCCATCATATTCTTCTTGTGCAGCGCGACGATGACGTTGCGCTTTTCCTTCTCGATGACGTTGCGCTTCTCCAGATCCGGGTTGCTGACCCATTTCAGGAACTCCCAGGCGGCTTCCTGCTTGCTGGAGTTGACGTTAATCGCTGTCGGCATCGACATCGCGAACGTCGTCGACTTGTCGCCTTTGAACGCAGGCAAAGGTGCGAAACCCACCTGCTCCGGCGTGAGCTTTGTGTTCTTGCCAAGGATGCGGGAGCCGTAATGCCACCACCAGCCCATGAAGAACGCGCTCTGCCCGGCACCCATGGACAGCGAGCCGTCATACTGCTCGAAGGACTTGGCGCCTTCGGAATTCACCTGCAGGTCGTTCTCCAGCGCGACATAGTATTTGAGCGCCTCGACCGCTTCTGACGAGTTGAAGGTCACCTTGCCGTCCTTGAACAGGTCGCCGCCGTTGCTCCACAGGATGTTCATCCACACCGCGACGTTCTGGGCGGCCTTCGGCGAGTAATACATGCCGATGCCGATGCCTTCCTTGTCCTTGATGGCCTTCGCCACCTCGGCGAGCTCATCCCATGTCTTCGGCACCGGAAGCCCGTGTTTCTCCAGCAAGTCCTTGCGGTAGAACATGAGCTGGGCATGGCCGCGCAGCGGCAGGCCGTAGACCATGCCGTCATAGGTGACCCCGAGCTGGTGTGCAGGGTAGTAGCGGTCGAGCGTGACCTCGTCCGCCCCCATCATCTCGTCGATGGGCGCGAACAGGTCCTTCAGCCCCGGCCCCCAGTCGTCCTTGTAGTTGATGAGGTCCGGGTCGGCATCGCCCGCGACCTTGATCGCGAGGATCTTCTCCAGGAGGTTGCGGAAGGGAATGAATTCGAACTCGACCTCGATCCCGGTCAGGTCGGTGAACTCCTGGACCCTCGCTTCGTGGCCTTCGTACTGCCCGGCCACCGGGGCGAGATAGGTCAGCTTTGTCCCGGCATAGGGCTTGCCCGGCTTGAGGCCGTAGGGCAGCGCGTCAGCGGCGTTCGCAAGGGTCGCGCCGCAGACCAGTCCGGCCGCAACTGCGCCGGTCACAAGTGTGCCGATCAGCGTCCTTCGGGTTGTCTGCATGGTTTCCTCCGACAGATGTTGTTCCGACAACCGGACGGGGTTTCCAGACCCAACTCTACCCGGCTCATAAAGGCGATCCTCTATTGGAAGGCCTTCGGCCCGGATGCCGCTTGGGACTAAGTTGCACAATTGAACTCAAGGCCGCTAGCTTTTTTTGCATGCGTATGCAATTTTCTTTGCGCTCGGGGCTTGCCCGGCACTGTTGCGGCGGCTACCGAACGGTCGCGGCAGGGAACCGGAGGGCGGGATGGCGACGATCTCGTTGCGCAGTCTGACCAAGCGATGGGGGGATGTCGTCGCGGTCGACAACCAGTCCCTGGAGATCGCGGACACCGAGTTCCTGGTTCTGCTGGGACCGTCCGGATGCGGCAAGACCACGACGATGCGGATGATCGCCGGGCTTGAGGATCCGACCGAGGGCGAGGTGTGGATCGGTGACCGCATGGTCAATGAGGCTCTGCCGAAGGACCGGGACATCGCCATGGTGTTCCAGAATTACGGCCTCTACCCGCACATGACCGTGTTCGGGAACATCGCCTATCCCCTGAAGGTCCGGCGCACACCGGGAGCGGAGATCCGTGAGCGCGTCGGCGCGGCGGCAGAGAAGGTGCAGCTCGGCAACCTGCTCGAGCGCAAACCCCGCGAGCTCTCGGGCGGTCAGCGCCAGCGTGTCGCGCTCGCCAGGGCCATCGTGCGCCGCCCGCAGGCCTTTCTGATGGACGAGCCCCTGTCGAATCTCGACGCCAAGCTTCGGGTCACCATGCGGGCCGAGTTGAAACATCTCAGCCACGAACTCCAGATCACCACGGTCTATGTCACCCACGACCAGATCGAGGCGATGACGCTCGCCGACCGGGTTGCGATCATGAACGAGGGGCGAATCCAGCAGCTCGGGCCGCCGGACGAGATATACAACGAACCGAGGAACCTCTTCGTCGCCGGGTTCATCGGCTCGCCGGCGATGAACCTGCTTGAGGGCGAGGTCGCCGATAACCGGTTCCGGGTCGGCGGCACGGCGATCGCGCCCGTCGCCGGGCCTCCGCGCGGCGGTCTCGTGCTCGGCGTGCGGCCCGAGGATCTGAAACTGACAGCGGCAGGCGAAGGCGATTTCGATGCGCCGGTTTACGCCTCCGAGCTTACCGGCGAGAGTGTGCTGGTGACGCTGGAGGTCGGCGGGAACCGGATCGCCGCCAAGGCGGATCGCCAAGTACGGCACAGTATCGGTGAATGTGTCGGCATCGAGGTCGACGCCTCGCGAATCTATCTGTTCGATTCCGCCAGCGGCGAACGTGTGCCGTCTGCGCCGCGCGACCCGCAAGGAGACTAGCTGGTGACTTCCTGGACCCAGAACGCAATGGAAAGCAGGCTCGTTCGCTACGACGATCTCGTCCCCTGCGAGGCCGCTTTCCTCGATTCCCGCACCCCCGGCTCCGACAAGAAGGAGAATTTCTGCATCATCGGTCCGGGCGTTGCCGAGAACCCCGGGCAGTATGTGCATATCGCCGAGTCGCACGGATTCAACATCGGCGGCGCGCGCCAGCCCGGCGGCTGCGTCAACTCCCAGCATTCGCACACAACCGCGGAGGTCTTCGTCGTCCATAGCGGACATTGGCGCATCCTGTTCGGTCCCGACAGGGAGGACGGGCATCTCGACGCCGGGCCGGGGGACGTTGTGTCCATCCCGGTGCATATGTTCCGAGGCTTCGAAAAGCTCGACGAGGGGCTGGGGTTTCTCTGGGTCGTGCTCGGCAGTGACGATCCCGGTCAGGTCGCCTGGGCGCCCGAGGTATTTGCGCGCGCCGAACGGACGGGGCTTCGCCTGCTCAAGGGCGGCGAGCTGATCGAGGTCGCCGACGGCGAGGGCCTCCCGCCCGGCGCCGAACCCGAGGAGCCGCCCTCGCCGGCCCAGTTGGCCGCCTGGGCGACGCCGCCGATGGCGGAGATGGAAAGGGGCCTCTGCCGCGGTTGCGACATGGCTGCCAATCCCGCCTCCCGTCTCGCGGCCGAGGGCATCGAGGAATGCGGGGTCCTCAATCTGATCGATACCGCCGACGGGTTCCCGGCAGGCCCGATCGGGGGCGGGTGGCCGCATGGGTTCGCCCTGCGCCAACTGCGGATGACGAGTGGCGCGCACATTCCCCTGCATACCCGTTTCGAGCCCGAGGTGGTCTTCGTACATGACGGCGAGCTCAGCGTTTCCTGGCTGGAAGGCGAGGTGGTCATGCGACGGGGCGACACGATGTCGATTCCGGTGGGCATTCCCCGCAGCTTCCGAAACAGCGGGCCGGGACGCGCCGTCGCCTATGTCGTGCGTGGCAGCGACAATCCGGCCGTTCCCCGGTTCGAACAATAGCCGGCTGCGCGCTGCCTGGGCGGAGGACGGGGATGTCCGCTGGCGAAGACGGGACACCCCGCCGGGAAGGCGGGCCTGCGGCGACCGCTCGGCACGCGGTGACTGCGGAGGAAGTCGCGCGCCGGGCCGGTGTCTCCCAGTCGGCCGTCTCGAGGGCCTTTACACCGGGCGCAAGCGTCGCGCCCAAGACGCGCGAGAAGGTTCTCGCGGCGGCGCGGGAACTGGGCTACCGCCCGAACGCGATGGCCCGGTCGTTGATTACCAACCGCTCGCGCATCATCGGCGTCGTGATGGCCTATCTCGACAACCTGATCTATCCCGACGTTCTCGAGAAACTGGCCGCCGGGCTACAGCAGCGCGGCTACCAGATGCTGCTGTTCACCGGGTTCAAGGACCGCCATTCCGACCCGGTATTCGAGCAGGTGATGCAGTATCGCGTCGACGGGCTCCTGCTCGCATCCACGACGCTCTCCTCGGATCTGTCCGACGAATGCGCCGCCGCCGGCGTGCCGGTGGTCATGTTCAACCGCATGACCGAGCACCCGCTATGCTCCAGCGTGACCAGCGACAATTGCAAGGGCGGACGGCAGATCGCCGAGTTCCTGGTCGCCGGCGGCCACTGCCGCTTCGCCTATATCGCGGGCGCGGCGATCTCCTCAACCAACCGGGACCGCGAGGCCGGTTTTCGTGAGGGGTTGCTACGGCACGGAATTGCGCGGATCGGCTATGCCGAGGGCAATCTCGAGCTGGCGGATACCCGGGCCGCCGCACGCGGCCTGTTCGCGGCAGACGAGCCGCCCGACGCGGTTTTCGTCGGCAGCGATCACATGGCGCTCGCCGTCATGGAGGTCGCCAGGCACGAGTTCGGGCTGCGCGTCCCGGAGGACGTGTCCATTGTCGGCTACGACGATGTCGGGGCAGCGGACTGGCCGAGCTTTTCGCTCACCTCGTTCACGCTGCCGGTGGCGCCGATGGTCGACGCGGCGGTCGAGCTGATGATGGAGCAGATCGAGAGTTCGTCGATCCTCTCCCACCACCGCGTGGTGCCGGGTCGCCTGGCGGTGCGAGGCAGTGCGCGTCTGCCGGGGGAGCCGGTCCGCGACCAGGACGGAACGCTCATTTGGGCGCCCGCCCGGATGGAGTGACGCAACGGGACACGCCGGACAAGGGAAGCAACATGTTCAACACCGACCATATCCAGACGACCCATGTCGGCAGCCTTCCGAGGCGCGAGGACGTTGCCGCCGGGCTCTTCGCGCGCGAGCACGGCCAGGACTTCGATCCGGCCGCGTTTCGGGCCTGCCTGGACGATGCGGTGAATGCCATCGTTGCGCGGCAGCGCGCCGTCGGTATCGACCTGCCCTCGGACGGCGAGCTCGGCAAGATCTCCTACGCCACCTATATCAAGGACCGCCTGACCGGCTTCGACGGGGACAGCCCGCGGCGGCCGCCGGCGGACCTCGCCGATTTTCCCGACTACCTGAAGAAGCTCGCGGAGAGCGGCGGCACGCCGACCTACCGGAGTCCGCGGTGCGTCGGACCGATCGCGGTCAAGGACACCGGCCCTCTGGACGAGGACATCGCCAGGTTCCGTAGCGCGCTTGAAAAGACGGGCTTCTCGGGCGGTTTCATGAATTCCGCCTCGCCCGGCGTCATCGCCCAGTTCCAGCCGTCCGATATCCACCCGGATCACGAGTCCTATGTGCGGGACCTCGGCGCTGCGATGCGCACCGAATACGAGACGATCGCGGCGGCGGGCCTGACACTTCAGATCGACGCGCCGGACCTCGCCCTCGGCCGGCATGTGCTGTTCGCGCAACTGGAGGACGAAGCGTTCCTGAGGATCGCCGAAATGCATGTCGAGGTAATCAACGAGGCGCTGACCGACGTTCCGCGCGAGCAGGTCCGGTTGCATATCTGCTGGGGAAATTACGAGGGACCCCATACCCACGACATTGCGATGGAGAAGGTGCTTCCCGTGCTCCTCAAGGTGAAGGCGGGAGGCCTGCTGTTCGAGACCGCGAACCCCCGCCATGGCCACGAATGGCGGGCCTGGCGGGACGCCGACCTGCCCGACGATCTGGTGCTCATCCCCGGTGTGATCGACAGCACCACCAACTATGTCGAGCACCCGCGCAACGTCGCTGACCGTATCCTGCGCTTCGCCGACATCGTCGGGCGGGAGCGGGTGATCGCCGGAACCGATTGCGGGTTCTCGACGTTTGCGGGATATGGCGTTGTGGACCCGGAAATCGTTTTCGCAAAACTCCGGGCGCTCGCCGAGGGCGCGGCGATCGCAAGCGAAGAGTTGTTCTGACCGCGCCGATGGTCGCTTCGGCGTGCGGAACGCCGATCCGACAATAGATATTTCTCCGCCGGCGCCGTCCGGCACGTTCGATCCGGCGATGGAAATCGGCCAATCGTGCCCGGGAACGGATTTACGTCACACCTTCTCGCACACCAGGTAGATGTGGACATAGTCCATGGCGTGGCCCTCGGGACTTTGCCGGACCCGGTCTTCGTAACTGTCGTAGAACCGGTCGACGATCGCCTGCTTTTCCGCCGCCGTTCGGGCCGGCGAAAGGCCGGCCACGAAGGTGTGCCAGAAACACACGGACATTTCCGGTTGTAGGCATTGGTGGAGCGCTTGCGTTCCCTCGTAGGAAAGGACAGTATAGCAACAGGTTGGGGGAACAACAAGGCCGAAAGGCAAGAGAACCACCTTGTATGAATGGCAAGCCTGTGTTCCACCGATTTGCATCGTGGGGCGTTTCGATGGCATATAATGCACCGCGCCGGGGCTTTTCCGGGGATCCAAAGGTCATGGATTGCCTCTGTAGTAGTGCTCATATGAATGAACCATGGGTTCTGACTATATGGAACTCTATATGACC
>MPNF01000059.1 GCA_002238885.1 Alphaproteobacteria bacterium bin95
CTCCGCCCCGCACTCGACGGCCAGGACTGGAACGACATGCTCATCCGTGAACGCGCCGGTGAGCCGCTCGGAACCGATGACCGCCCAATCGGCTGATCTGAATGATGCCCTGCCTCAGCCGCCGATCTGCGCAAGCCGACCAAACCGGCCGTTCCTGACCAGCAAATATGCGCCGTTCTTGACGGCCGCTAACACCCTTGAAACCGCTCAACTCTTTTTGGGTCAGGCTCTTACAAATCGACCGTTCCGAAATCCCGCCGTAAGTTCTGGTAGGAGAAGTTCGAAGCCAACCGGGAAAGGGACGAACGCAACGTCAGGCTGCTACGCGATCAGGGCTGGCGCGTTTTGACGGTTTGGGAATGCGTGCTCAAAGGAAAGACCGCTGAACCCTCCGAAGTCGCCGCAGAAGCCGTCAAAGTCTGGCTGGAGTCCGACAAAATCCTCGGCGAGATACCGTCAACGACATCTTCTGTCGTTTCGTCCTCGCGCCACGAGCTTCAGCGATGATCGTCTGCCTTGGCTGGGGATCGTTGATCTGGGATCACCGCGATTTGCCGATCGGCGGTGGCTGGCGCAACGACGGGCCGGATTGACACCTTACGGCGCCCTGGCGCGTGGCCGATAGACAAAGCAGTCCAGTAGCGCGGCCCTCATCTCCCAGATCAATGCCTCAAGCCGATTATCCGGTTCGGGCGCCCGGAACCAACGCTGTTTGTAGATGAATTTGAGGAGCTTCCGGTAATTGCCCGTTGTCCCCAAAGTCCCGGGGTTAAGGCCCGAATACTGCGCAAGGTCGTCTCGCGATCCGTCATTGACCGACACAAAACGGTCCGGCCTTGCGAGCGAGAGCAGCCTGGCCGCAATTCCTTCGCCGATGCCACCGAATTCCGTCATCTGTTCATATGCGTCGAACGCGAGACCCGGAAACGCATCATCGTTGGCTTCAGCCACCTCGTGCAGGATCTCCTGAATTTCCTGAGCGTTATGCCCGAAGACCGAATTTACCGAATTGTTCCGCATTCTGCCGAGCAAGCCCCAGCCGCCGCCCCTAGCAAGTCCAAGAACCCGCCGCCGGTCGTGGTCGTCCAAGTCGGCAAGGTCCATCCGGGTAAGGATGTCGCGCAGGACCTCGATCGTATGGCGCCAACTGGCAGGCTCCCCCAAAACAGACCAAGAATAGCGGTTGCTCCACCAAATGTCGCACTCACGCAAGGCCGCGACATAGCTGTCCCAGTCAGTCACTCGTCGAAGCAGTGTCATCGGCGCCGTCATTCTTCCTTCCGGCACCGCCAGCGGTTGAGGGGGAGGTGGATTCTTCTTTCTCGCCCGCTCGTACGCGTCGATTGCATTCTCATCGAGTCGGCCGCACTCCCGCCAGAGGTCCTGGAACCATGAGGTCACGGATTCTGTGTTCTCGGACTCGAAGACCGCCTCTTCGTTTATCGCGAAGCCACCGGCCGTGAAGTTGGCGCTGCCGATCCAGGCGCTGGTCCGGCCCTGCCCGCGAAACAGATAGACTTTCGGATGGAAACGCCGCCCGCCTCCCACCAGGCGCAATTTTCCCAGCTGATCCAGTCTGCGAAGGGCTTCCGGTTCAGTGATGTAGTTCCAAAGCCCGACAATCGCGCGAACCCGCAATCCCTGCTCCGCGCGCTCCTCCAGCAAGCGCAGACCGTCATGTTCGGTTGCCCACGCCGAGACCAGTTCGAGCCTTGTCGTCCACTCCAGATTTTCCTCAAAGCGGCGTGCTATCGTCCCCGGGGCGATTAGCATGATTATCCTTCTCCTCCTCCCGCCAGCGCCGGCAGGGGCTTGCCGGGCGACGGTATGTGCGAAGGCGTAGAATATCATTGCTCGGGCATTCGCCGGATGCGACGGAATTGCCGTCGGTCGGTCGCCCGGTTCTGTCTGGCGTGGTCCCGGCATCGACGACCCGGATCGTCGTGGCGAAGATCGAGAGGGTGGAGCAGGCGCTCGGTCCGTCCTTCATACTGCACGGCTGGGAACTCGCTTGCCTGCCGCGGCGGGGAAACGGGCAGCGAGCCGACCCTCGTCGCCGCGTCGCACTGTGAAACCCGCAGAGTGAACGATAGGCAGCGTTCCGTGGAACGGCTACCAGCGGCGATGCGGGGCGTGCGCTTGGGAAAGCTCCTAGTGGCCACGGTTCGGCCAGCGATCTCGAAGAACAGAGTTGGCAATTGTGACGTCGGCCGGCAGGGTACTGCTTGGCAAACGGAACGGTTTGCTCAACGGCCGGGTGACACGAGCGACCGAATCAACGGTTGCCTCGGGGAGACGGTCGAAAGGATGTAGCAGTGGCACCGGAGCAAACCGCATGGAAGACGTAGCGAAGAGCCGCCGGGCCTTTGTTGCCCAATTGGCCAGTGAGAACCGCGAGTTTTATGGATCGCCAGACGGACGCGGTCTATTAAACGTCATTGAACTGACGTTCGACCATCACTGGGTTTACTTGTACGAACTTGTCCAAAATGCCCTCGACGTTCGGGCAACGTCAATTTCGATTCGAACTGGAGAAGGCGGCGACGCTTTGGTCTTTCAGCACAATGGTACTCGTTCCCTCGATGAAGAGGATGTCGAGGGTCTTTCGAAAGTCTTTCGGTCCACGAAAGGTGCTCGGTCGGTCGGTTTCATGGGTATCGGCTTCAAGAGTGTCTTTATCCGATTTCACGAAGCCCGAATCTCCGGTTGGGATTGGAAATTTCGATACGAGATCACACGAGTGATTGGAGAGCAATTCGGAGACGTACAGAGAGACTTTCTTGGAGCGGTGAAGCCCCTTTGCCATCGTCATGGCGGTTAATGAGTTGGCGCGCTCTCTTGAACTAGGAAGTACGCAACTCAGCTTGTCTGCTTGTGGATTTCAGTTCAGGATTTTCATCAGGCTGCGAGGCTCGTAAGAGTTCAATTACTCGCGAACCTGAGGAACTGCTTCCAACGATGACTAAAGTCAGACACTTTGGGACCGCTATCAGGTAAGTTGACTGCGGTTTTCGCATATTGGCCGTAGTCATTTGATATCTGATCTGCAATGTTGACCTCCAAACACTCCGGATTGATAGCCAGCAGGTTCAGGTCGAAGAGTCGATGAATGTCTCGGCGTAGAAGTATGCCGTTGTCCGGAGCGTAGCTTCCGCCCTCGGAAACAGGAATCACATGGGCAGCTTCCAGAGCCTCGTGCACCACGCATCCTGTTATTGCGCACTTTGAACCGAAGAGCTCCATGACTCCTCCACGAAATGCCGGCTGTTCCGGTCGTGCAAGGCCCTTGTGATACTTTCGAGAGTCATACCACTCTACGACAATTGGGGATTGACCATTGGTAGTCCACGATAATGTTCCGGAACGCTGGCCATCCGCAATCGTGAGCGTGGATGTTCCAAGAGCAATCCAGCCTTTGCTTACCAAATCCTTGTTGTCCTTCTCGAGATATTTCAGTCGAATGGTCGTGGGGTTCCCACGGTCTATCTCTAAGTTTGCCCGAAACACGAAACAAGTGTATTTTCCGTTCTCGTCTTTTCCCCAACTTCGCGTGCTTATCTTGCGGGCTCGTAATTTGGAAATTTCGTCCGAATCAATTTCGTCCACATACTCGTCGGGACACGACGGGCCGGCTTCGCTCCTGGTCCATTTCACAATTATGCCCATGCGGGGTTCCTCCTTCTCTCCTGGCGACGTAAGCCCCATTCCTTAAGGGATGCACCCCCAAGGCGCGTATGCACAGTATCGTGCGGGTTGTGGCGGGGTCCACCCCGTTCTCATCGGTTGTCGCGATGAGGAACGCTGGCCGTCTGTTCACCTGCGCCTTGTGCCGCAGCCAGGTCGTTCTTTGCCGTCGTTGCGACCACGGCAACATTTACTGCTCGCAGCGCTGCAGCGCCCGGGCCCGGCGTCGGTGGGTGCGCCGTGCCGGGCGGCGCTACCGCGAACGCCGCTGCTGACCGTCGCCTACAACCGGCCGCTCGGGCCCGACCGTCCCGCCGGGGTGTTCCGCTGTAAGCGCTGCGGGCGGTTCTGCGCCCGCGCGGTCTATCCGGGCCTGCGCCCGGCGCGAAGGGAATGAGATGGCGATCAACAAGCAGACCCGTGCCGAGATCCAACGGCTCTATTTTGCCGAGAAGTGTAGGATCGGCACGATCGCGCGCCAGCTTGGCGTCCATCATCGCACGGTCGAGCGCGCGGTGGCGGCCAGCGGGGCGCCGGTGCGTGCGAAGCAGCGCAGGCGGTCGAAGATCGATCCGTTCTGGCCCTTCATCCGCCAGACCCTGGCGGCCTGGCCCCGGCCGGCGTCCAGCAGGTCGTTGAGCCGGTCGAGGTCGTCAGTCACGTCGCCCATGGGCGGGCATTTATCCGCTTCGGCTCCGGCGGATCAACGCCGAAACCGGGCGCCAACAACCGCTGACATGCGCCTTGCCCGCCTGCCCGAGCCCGGCATTGTCGTCATCATGCGCCGTGCCGCGGACCGGGGGCCCGCAACGGCCTGCCGCGGGGTGCAAGCCCATTACAACTTTTTTTGCACAATACGACCGGATATGACGCGCCTTGCCGTTACGGTCTTTCCGACACTGAAATCCGGAGAGAGCCATGCTGACGGCTTACGAACGACATCTGCTCGCTTGCTACCTTGCAAACCCCGCCGCCGGGACAGGGAGGCTGCAGCTCTGGCGAGCTGGGTTGCCGAAAAGGACAACCGCGTTGCGCTCGGGGCATGCCGGCGACGTGTCGCGCACCGCTGGGACCCCGATTGGGACAATGTCTCCAAAGAGAATTTCCGAAGTCTTCGGGAAGCGTTGCAGGAGGAACGTTCGGCCGCGTCGCCGAGGCGCGACCGGATGGGTCTGCGCCTCCTGCGCCTGGCGCAAACGACGGGCCTATCCCGAACGGACATCGCCATTCTGGAACTGCTGCTGCGCTACCAGACGAATCCCGTGTTCGAATCGCTGGTCAGCGACATCTTCGACAGTCGCTCCCATCGCCATGAACTGAACGTCAGGGGCCGCGTCCTGTCCTTGCTGCTGGGTCTTTCGGCAGGCACTGTCGCCCGCCGCTTTCGCAGCGATGCGCCGCTCGTCCGGACCGGCCTCGTTTCCATCGACAATGACGGCGACCTGAAGGCCATAGACCGGCTCAACCGGCTGGGGCTGGCTCCGGCCGAGGGGGAGCAGGATGTCAACCGCCTGCTGTTCGACGCCGCCCCCCCAAGCGAGCTCGACTGGTCCGATTTCGACCATGTGGCCGACGACCGGGACCATGTCGAGAGGCTGCTGGAAGGCGCCCTCGACAAGGGGGCGCCCGGCGTCAACATCCTGCTCTACGGGCCGCCCGGCACCGGCAAGACCGAGTTTTGCAAGGCCGTGGCCGAACGCCTGGGCGTCACGCTCTTCAGCGTGGGGGAAGCGGACGAGGACGGTAGCGAGCCGTCCCGCGCCGAACGTATGCAGGAGTTGCGCCTTGCCCAAAGACTTCTGGCTCAGGACCGCCGTGCCTTGATTCTTTTCGACGAGATGGAAGACCTCGTCGCCGGCGGCTTTTCGGGAATTGGCCTCTTCGGAGGACCGTTTGCCTCCAAGTCGCAGAGAGGCGCCTCGAAGGTCTTCATGCACAGGCTGCTGGAGCGCGCGCCGGCGCCGACTCTCTGGGCCATGAACGACACCCGGGATGTCAGCCCCGCCCTTCTCCGGCGCATGATGTTCGCTTTCGAACTGCGTCCGCCGACGAGCCGGGTCCGGGCGCGGGTCTGGGCCCGGCAGCTCGAACGCCACGGCATCGGGGCGAAGCCGGAGGAGGTGCGCGCGCTGGCGGCCGAGTTTGAAGCCACGCCCGGTGTTGCGGCGGGCGCAACGGCCGCGGCCCGGCTCGGCGGCGGCGACATCGAGACGGTGCGCC
Source organism: Alphaproteobacteria bacterium bin95 (assembly GCA_002238885.1). Taxonomy (GTDB): domain Bacteria; phylum Pseudomonadota; class Alphaproteobacteria; order Bin95; family Bin95; genus Bin95. The sequence goes on from MPNF01000059.1 coordinate 5,905, forward strand.
GTGGCGTGCGCAGCCTCTCGCGCGTGCTCGGTTGCGAGAAGCCGCCGCAGGGCGCTCCCGAGCGCTTCGATCCGGCGCTCATCCGGGCCGACATCGACCCGGCCGCGCTGGCCGACAGCCTGGCTGGCTCCGGCGGGCAGCGGTTCTCGCTCTGCCTGCAGGGCCCGCCGGGGACCGGCAAGAGCGCATATGTCCGCGCCCTGGCCGAGCGGCTCGACCTTGAAGTGCTGCAGAAGCGGACGTCCGACCTGCTCTCCATGTGGCTCGGCGGAACGGAGCAGCAGATCGCGGACGCGTTCACAGAGGCGCGCGACGCCGGCGCGTTTCTCGTATTCGACGAAGCCGATTCCCTGCTGGCCGACAGGCGCTTCGCCCAGAGGTCGTGGGAGGTGAGCCAGGTCAACGAGATGCTGACCTGGATGGAAAGCCACCCGCTGCCCTTCGCCTGCACGACCAATTTCGGCGAGCATCTGGACCCGGCAACGCTCCGGCGCTTCGTCTTCAAGGTCACACTGGACTATCTGGCGCCGGAACAGGCCGACGCGGCGTTCCGCGCCTATTTCGGGCTGGAGCCGCCGGCCTGCCTCCGCGATCTCGCAGCGCTCACGCCCGGCGATTTTGCCGTGGTGCGCCGCAAGGCCGAAATCCTGGGCCTGCTCAGCGAGCCCGAGGCACTGGCCCGGATGCTGCGCGAGGAATGCGACGCCAAGCCGGGGCGCCCGCAGGTCATCGGCTTCCGGGCGTGAGGTTTGGCCCTGCCGGGAGCGCTGCCTATGGTGCTCCCGGCAGAAACCGCCGGCTTGGGGGAAAGGGCAGCGGCATGCGATACGATCCCGCGACAAAGATTGTCCGCTTGGCAGTCTGCATGCAGGGCCGTCCCGGCGGCATGACGCTCGAGGATATCCAGTCGGAGTTTTCGGTCGGGCGCAGGACGGCCGAGCGTATGCGGGACGCCGTGGGACAGGCGTTCGGTACGCTGGAAGACGTGGAGGGCGACGATCGCAGGAAGCGCTGGCGGCTGCGCTCGGACGCGCTTCGCGGCCTCGTCTCCGTCTCGGCGGACGATTTGGGCACGCTTTCAACGGCCACGGCTGCGCTTGAACGGACCGGTCTCGACGAACTGGCCGCGGGACTGGAGGAGGTAGGGACCAAGCTGCGCGCCCTCCAGCGCTCCGGGACGCGAGAGCAGCTGGAAGCCGATCTCGAAAGGCGGCTGGAAGCCGAAGGACTTGCCATGCGAGCCGGCCCGAGGCAGCCGGTCGATCCGGTCGTGCTTGCAACGCTGCGCGACGCCATCCTCGCGCGCCGTACGGTCGAATTCCACTACCTCTCCCGCGCCACCGGGCTGCGGAGCCGACAGACCGCGGAACCCTACGGTCTGCTCTACGGCAACCGCGCCTTCCTTGTGGCGCGGACCGACTGGCGCAACAAACCGCACCTCTGGCGCCTCGCGAATATGGAGGGGGTCAAGCTCGGGCTGGAGGATTTCCAGCGCGACCCGGCCTTCGACCTGCAGGCCTTTGCGCGGCGCTCCTTCGGCACGTTCCAGGAGAAGCCGGTCAAGGTCGTGCTGCGCTTCAGCCCCTGCGCCGCCCTCGACGCCGCCGCCTTCCTCTTCCACCCGGACCAGACCGTGACGGAGAACCCGGATGGTACGGTGACGGTTCGCTTCGAGGCCGGCGGCCTCAACGAAATGTGCTGGCACCTTTTCACCTGGGGCGACAGCGTCACCGTGGAAAAGCCCTCGCGGCTCCGGCAACGCCTGGAGACGATGTGCAAGACGCTCGCAGCCCATCACGGGACTGCGTAGCCGACTCTTGGCATTGATCGGCAAACGAAACGAGGAGCATTCGATGAGAAGCAAAGTCGAGTATCTTTCCGAACTCAAGGAGCCCTTTCCGGATTGGTTGCATCGGGGCTGCTACAATCTCCGAAATTTCTTCGAGAGCCGCACGGTATTCTATCCCGGAGCGGGCGGAGACGGTCGTCCTCTGGACACCTTCAATCCAAGCCATTGCGCCCATTGTTATTTCTTTGTCGATCAGTGGTATTCGGCAAAAGGCCTTGACCAACATACGGGCCCGCTTCCGACCGGATACTCAATGGTTTTCGACAAGCAGTATTCAGCGGATGATCTGGCCCGGCAAAGCGCAAGACCATTGCCGGATGACAGCTTGCGGGAATTCTCCGTTCCGCCGAAGACGCCGGTCGATTCCTCGACACGAAGTTACCGTTCCCAAGACGATTCGATGTTGGCCGCAGTCGACTCGGCATCCGCCGTTCGCCTGCGGATTTACGAAAGGCAGTCAGGCTTCGGGGATGCCCACGGCGCTCAACGGTTTGCGATATTCTGTCTCGGTATGGAAGCCCGTACTGCGTACGAGTGGTTCTACGGAACGATGTTCAGGGGTCATTCGCCGTTTGCCGTATGGCTCAAGGATCACGGCTTCGGCGCAGATTTTGCGAAGGACGCCGCGAACGATGCAGGGTTCGGCGACCCGGACGGGCGGTTGTACCGGGCGGCGCGCAGGAGTGGATTGCCGGAATTTCTGGTTGTGAACCACTGCAACAAATACTGGAGAGGCTATCGCTGGGTTGAAGGCGTTGAGCCGGAACCCCGCTTCTACGGCGATCATCTCTACAGGAGGTGTAACCGGTCAGCGCTCGGGCCGGCCGGAGCGTCCGGCACCGCCTTGCCTGACTGACCTGGGCCCCCGGGAACCGCTGAGTAAAGGAGCAGATGTCGTGGCCTATCAGGGCGAACTCGATGGCCTTTGCGGGCCGTATGCCATTGTCAACGCATATCATCGGTGCGGGTTGAAGGAAGACTGGGTGGGACAGGACCTCTTCAACATCGCCTGCCTCGCCGTGGACGGCTGGCCGGGCATCCTTTGGAATGGCACCTCATTCCCGCAGCTCAGGACGATGCTGGCGGCTTGCCAGAAGGAGTTGAAGAAGGCTTACCGGAAAGCAGGGGAGACGTTCCACATCGAGGTGGACTACCCATTTTCAGGACGGCAGCGACCGAAGTCCAACGGGGAATACTGGAGGCGGTTCGAAGGCCTGTTTGCCTGCGAAGACGTCCTATGCGGCATACTGGGCATGGAGGACCCGCACGAGCACTGGATTGCGTTCGAGAACAGAAAGAGGCAACTCTCTCTGTTCGATTCCGATGCAAAGGGCGAAAGGTGGCGGATTACGAAGGTCGACATTCATGCCGGCCGGCGCTACCGGAAGAAATACCTTATCAACCGTCGGGAACTTGTAATTTTTCGCTCGAATGCCGCCGGATAAATTGACCGCAACCGATGTGATGCCGCTGCTTGTTTCTGGTTCCAACAGGAACCGGAGGCTCGAGCTGAAATTGTAGACTTGCACAGGATCTGTGACGGTCCGGAAGGAACAGACAATGCCAAGACTGGAAGATCTGAAGAGGTTCTACAGCCTGATGGATAGGCTGGAGGACAAAATCGGAGGGAAGCGAAGGCTTGGTGAGACCCGCAGCGGAAGGCAGTGGCCTTTGAAAGGAGTATATTTCTTCTTCGAGGACGGTGAGCGACGTACCGATAGTGGAAGGGGAGACCGGATCGTTCGGGTAGGATCGCACGCGGTTTCGGAAGGTCAGATAAGCGAGTTGTGGCCACGAATCAGGAGCCACAGAGGTAGACTCAGGAGTCGTAATGGCGGTGAACCCTTACCCCTGAGGGGTTCCAACTTTCGGAAATGGGTTGCCATTGCATTGTTTGTCAGAAATTCAGGAGACGTATTTTCCGATTGGCCCGACATCACTGGGATGAACCTCAGGGATATGTGGAATTTGAATCAGGAATGGCAACGCCGGCTGGAAAGCGCTATCAGGGCGCACATGTGGCCTATGGAGCTGATATTTGTTCCGGTCGACTGTTGGGAACACCGGGCATGTATCGAGCGGAATGCAATCGGCTTGCTAAGCGAGTTCGGCAGGTGCAATCCTGTAGACCCACCTTCCAGCCGTTGGCTGGGGCTCGAGGAACATTGCCGGTCGGAGGAAATAAACGGTTCCGGTCTGTGGAATGTCCAGCATGTCGCGAACCGAAACGGATACGACCCGCAATTTCTCGACATGCTGGAGACGTATGTGGAGCACGCCGGCCGACAGGCTGTCGGGCGACTGGAGTAACGATGCCGGAACGAACCGCCGAGACGCCGCTGGGACGGGTGACGCTGGTTGCCTCCGGCGAGGCGCTGACCGAACTTTATTGGGGCAGGTCCAGACGAGAGAGTGCATCCCCCCTTCTGGATGAAGCGGTCGCACAGATCGCGGCCTATTTCGCGGGCGGGCGCCGGTCGTTCGACCTGCCCGTCTCACCGGGCGGCACGGCGCATGACCGCGCCGTCTGGCAGGCGATGCGGGACATCCCGCCGGGCGAGACCCGGACCTACGGCGAAATCGCCGGGACGGTCGGTTCGAGCCCACGCGCCGTCGGCAATGCCTGCGGCCGTAACCCGCTGCCGATCGTCGTGCCCTGCCACCGGATCGTCGGCGCGAATGGCGCGCTCGGGGGCTACTCCGGCCCCGGCGGCCGGGAGGGAAAACGGTTCCTGCTGGGTCTGGAGGGCGCGCGCGGCGCCGTTGACGCCCCCCGGGGCCTTGTCACTCCACCGGGTTCCACGCGCGGCCGCGCTAGCGATTTCCTGCCGCGCCGCGTGGGTGACCGCCTCAGGGCCGACGACAGCGCTCTCGAACTTTTTCCGACGTCGTTCCTGTCTGTCGATATCGGCAAGGCATTGTATTCCCTGGCTGGGACGACGAGGAGGTACACGCCGGGAGGTTTGCTCCGCGCCTCCACGTATTTTGTCAGGCAGCTCCGGAGCGTCGCTTCGGAAGCGGCCGGGCCGTGGACGAAGCTCGACATCGGCACGGTCGACGCGGCCACCACGGAGTATGCGGTGACGGTGCCGCACGCGATGACGGTGGCGCGGATTATGGCGACGCCGATGGACGAGAAGGCGACGCACAGGTCGGGTGCCGGCGGAGAGCTGTCGGCGGCGCGTTCGGGCTTCTATAGCCGGGGCTTCCCGCTCGCGGTGGGCAACAACGCGTTCGCGGTG
>MPNF01000060.1 GCA_002238885.1 Alphaproteobacteria bacterium bin95
CGCGGCTCCAGATAGGAGCAGACCTCGGGCGCCGCGATGAACTCCGCGCCCATGTCGCGCGCCCGGCGGACCATGCCGCCAAGCGTTTCCAAGGTCGGTCCGGTGTCCCGTTCGGCCGTGTTCTGCAGGCAGGCGACCTTGAAGACGCTCATGACGCCTGCCCCTGAAGCATCGGGTCGAGCCGCCCTGCCCGCTCCAGCGCCGCGAGCTCGTCCGAGCCGCCGACATGCGCGCCGTCGATGAATATCTGCGGCACGGTATGGCGGCCGCCGGCACGGCGCATCATCTCGCCGCGCAACGCCGGGTCGCCGTCCACATTGTATTCCGTGAAACCGGCGTCCTTGCTCTTCAGCAACCGCTTCGCGCGGTAGCAGAAGGGGCACCACATGCTGGAATAAATCTCTACCCTTGCCATGGGCCCCACCATATAGCCGCACCGCCCGGCTCGTCGAGACCTGCGCGCCCTTGACCCTTTGCGCTCCGGTGCGGATAAACCGCCCGCCGAACGGAGAACCGTCGATCATGAAGCGCATTTTTTCCGGCATTCAGCCGACCGGAAACCTGCATCTGGGAAATTATCTGGGCGCCATCCGCAATTGGGTGGATATGCAGCAGGACTTCGACTTCAACTGCATCTTCTGCATCGTCGATCTGCACGCGATCACGGTCCCCCAGGACCCGGCCGAACTGACCGCCAACACCCGCGAGGTGACTGCGGCCTTTATTGCCTCGGGAATCGATCCCGAGCGCTGCATCGTCTTCAACCAGAGCATGGTGTCTGCCCATGCCGAGCTTGCCTGGGTGCTGAACTGCCACGCGCCGATGGGCTGGCTCAACCGGATGACCCAGTTCAAGGAGAAGGCCGGCAAGCGGCGCGATGCCGCTGCGGTCGGGTTGTTCGCCTACCCGGTACTCATGGCCGCCGACATCCTGCTCTATCGCGCGAGCGACGTGCCGGTCGGCGAGGACCAGAAACAGCATCTCGAGCTTTCCCGCGACATAGCGGGGGCCTTCAACCGCCACTACGACTGCGAGACGTTCGTGCTTCCGGAGCCGCGCATATTCGGCACCGCGACCAGGGTGATGAGCCTGCGCGACGGCAACGCCAAGATGAGCAAGTCCGATCCCTCGGCCAATTCGCGCATCAACCTTTCGGACGATGCCGACACCATTGCGCAGAAGGTCCGGCGCGCGAAGACCGATCCCGAGCCGCTGCCGAGCGAACCGGATGGGCTCGAAGGCAGGCCCGAGGCCACGAACCTCGTCGGCATCCATGCCGCGCTTGCGGGACTGGACGAAGCGGCAGTCTGCCGCGAATTCGGCGGACGCGGCTTCTCCGACTTCAAGGCCGCGCTCTCTGAGCTGGCCGTTGAGGTATTGTCCCCGGTGACAGCCGAGATGCGCCGGCTTATGGCCGACCCGGCCTATATCGACGGTGTGCTGGCGGACGGGGCATCGCGGGCCGGCGCCATCGCCGGTGAGACGATGGGCGAAATCAGGGACATTGTCGGCTTCCTGACGCCTCGGCCAAACGCATGAAGAAGGCGGAGGTCGAGACCTTCTTCGACCGCCTGGCGGTCGCCCTGCCGGAGCCGCAGGGCGAGCTGCACTACGTCAACCCGTATACGCTGCTGGTAGCCGTCGTGCTGTCGGCCCAGGCGACCGATACGGGCGTCAACAAGGCGACACGCGGCCTCTTCGCGGCCGCCGACACGCCGGAAGCCATGCTCGCGCTCGGCGAGGACGGTGTGCGCCACCACATCCGCACTATCGGGCTGTTCAACGCCAAGGCGCGCAATGTCATCGGGCTCTCGGAGATTCTCGTCGCTGAGCATGGCGGCACCGTGCCCGACAGCCGCGAGGCGCTGGAGCGCCTGCCCGGCGTCGGCCGCAAGACGGCCAATGTCGTCCTCAACACAGCCTTCGGCCAGCCGACCATCGCGGTGGACACCCATATCTTCCGCGTCGGTAACCGCACCGGCCTCGCGCCCGGCAAGACGCCGCTGGAGGTGGAGAAGAAGCTCGAACGCCGCGTGCCGGCGCACCGCAAGCTACATGCCCACCACTGGCTGATTCTGCACGGGCGCTATGTCTGCAAGGCGAGAAAGCCGGACTGCCTTGCCTGCACCGTCAGCGACCTCTGCCGCTTCAAGGGCAAGACGACGGCCTGAGCCGGACGCGCGCCTATTGCAGTTCCACCGCGTAGGTTTCGACAGGCGGCAGGGATTCCACAAGGCCTCGCTCCACAACGAACTCGGCGAAGCGCTCGTAGCGGCGCCGGTCGAGCGCAGCCGGTCGCAACGCGAAACGCGGCAACGTGTCCCGCCAGGCGCGGCGGTTGAGCTCGTCGTCGAGGTCCTTCCGGTCACCGGCGATAAACAGCGCCCAGGCTTCGTCGGGATGGTTGATCATGTATTGAACGCCGCGCTCCACGGCATCGACGAAGGCGCGGTAGGCAGGGCGGTCGAGCGTGTCCTTGTGGGCCACGACGATCAGCTCGTCATAGGGTGGCACGCCCTCCTCTTCGAGATAGAAGGCGCGGCCCGGATGGCCGACGATATCCATCTGGTTCAGCTCGAAATTGCGGAAGGCGCCGATCACGGCATCGACCTGCCCGGCAATCAGCGACGGCGAGAGCGACCAGTTGACGTTCACCTTCTCGATATCGTCCATCGTGAGCCCGTGCGGCTGGAGCACGCCTTCGAGCAGGGCGTCTTCCAGCCCCGCCACGGAAAAGCCGACCCGCTTGCCCTTGAGGTCGGCAATCGTGCGGATCGGGCTGTCCTCCAGCACCACGATGGTGTTGAGCGGCGTCGCGACCAGGGTGGCGATGCGCGCCAGCGGCAGGCCGGTGGCCGCCTGCATGTGCAATTGCGGCTGGTAGGAGACGGCGAGGTCGGCCTTTCCGGCAGCGACCAGCTTGGGCGGGTCGTTGGGGTCCGCCGGCGGCACGAACTCGACCGTCAGCCCCGCATCGGCGAAGTAGCCGCGCTCCTGGGCGACATAGAGCGGTCCGTGGTCGGGGTTTATGAACCAGTCGAGCAAGACGGTGAGTTTCTCTTCCGCCGCCGCCGGGAGGGCGACGAGAAGACAGGCGGCGGCGATTGCCGGGAGACGGAACATCATGGTGCGTTCGGGTCCTTTGCGGGCTCTTGAAAAAGGGTGTCGGCCTGCCACGGCACCGCAAGGCGGAGCAGCCGGTCGACGGTGAAGTAAAGGGTGAGCGCCATCGCCGCGAGGACGATCAGCGCGGCGAACATAAGGTCCACCTGCATGCGCGCATTGGCGTGCAGCATCAGGTAGCCGAGCCCTGCCGACGCGCCGACCCACTCGCCGACAATGGCGCCGATGGGCGCGACCGCCGTGGCGACGCGCAGGCCGGACGCGCAGGCCGGCAGGGCCGCGGGAATCCTCAGGTGGAGAAGCTGGCGCCAGCGGGACGCCCCCATGCTGCGGGCCAGATCGAGCCAGCCGGGGTCGGTGCGGGAAAGACCGTCATAAAAGGCGGCGGTCACCGGAAAGAAAATGATGAGCACGGCCATCGCCACCTTGGAGGCCATGCCGTAGCCGAGCCAGAGCACCAGCACCGGCGCGATTGCAAACACGGGCACGGCCTGGCTCGCCACCAGCACCGGAAGCAGCCACAAGCGGGCCGGACGGACATGGGCCACGACCAGCGCCGAGAATGCGCCCAGCGCCGCGCCGATGCAGAGACCCAGCAGGATCTCGGCTAGCGTCGTGCCGGCGTGCGGCAGTATCAGGCCGCCATGCTTGGCCAGCGCCGCCGCAACGGCCAGCGGCCCAGGAAGAATGAATGGCTGCGCCCCCGTGATCGACACGACCGCCTGCCAGACGACGAGCAGTCCGGCCGCAACAACCGCCATGCGCAGCGCCGCCCTCATGCCGCGAGCCTGGCGAGCAGCGCGCCCTGCGCCGCCAGAACGGCCGGATCGCGGACGTCCCGCGGCGGAGCGAGGTCGGGCGCCGGCAGGGCTTCCAGCGCGGCCGGACGGCCGGTCATGACATAGACGCGGTCCCCGAGGCGCAGCGCCTCCAGGGGGTCGTGGGTTACGAGCAGTACGGTGCGCCCCGCCAGCAGGCGCGCCGCAAGGTCCTGCGCCGCATGGCGGGTAATGGCGTCGAGGCTTCCGAACGGCTCGTCCATCAGCACGACCGGACGGTCCTCCATCAGCGTGCGAACCAACGCGACGCGCTGTCGTTCGCCGCCGGAAAGCGTCGCCGGTCTCGCCGAGGTGGAATCCGCCAGACCTACCTGGCCGAGCAGAATGCGCGCCCGGTCGAAGTCGGGCCGCTCGCCGCGCAGCCGCGCACCCAGCACCGCATTGTCGAGAACGCTCGCCCAGGGAAGCAGCAGGTCGTCCTGGCTCATATAGGCCACCGGCGCGGCCCGAACCCGGCCGGCAGCCCCGCCACCCAGCCCTGCGATCAGCCTGAGCAGGCTCGACTTGCCGACGCCGCTCGGCCCCAGCAGGCAGGTCCAGAGGCCGGCCTCAAGACGGACATCCAGTCCGTCGAACAGGGGGACGCCGCCGAAGGACAGCGAAGCCCCGCGAATATCGACAGCAAACTCCATTTCCGGTGCAGACCCGCCCACACGCTCCCTCCGCCGGTACTAGCCGGATCAGGTTCCTGGGGTCGTCCCGTGTGCAGGACCTCTCAGCCGCGTGCAGGCGGCTCCCCCGAGTGGAACGGGCAACATGGGCGGCGGCCGCTGCTTTGGCAAGGCCCCCCGAGGCGAGGCTGTTGTCGTGCTCGCTTAAAGCGCGGCTTCGTCGAGCGACTGGATGAACTGGATACCGCGGATGTTCTTTCGGCTAAGGCGCCTGTCATTGGTGATGAACAGGTCCGTGCCCGCCACTGCGGCGCAGGCGAGCTGGATCGCGTCGGGAGCGCGAATCGAACGGTCCCTGCGAATTTCGGCAAAGCTCGGGACAGCGCGCCGGTCGAACGGCTGCACTGTCGTTCCCGCCTCGATCAACTCTTCATAGCGACGCCTCAGCTCCCGGTTCCCGGTGCTCATGGGTTTGACGAGGAGCTCGCCCAGCGTGAGCGTCGAAGTGACCAACTCGTCGTCGCGCTCGATCATTCGCCTCCGCAACGCCACGACACGCTCGGCCAAGCCGCCTTTGTGCTCGACAAGATACACAAAGAGGTTTGTGTCCCAGAATATCCGGCTCAATCCCAGCCTGCCCGAAGCCGGCTTACATAGGCGTCAGCGTCCTCGTCCGCCCATATCTCCTTGCCGAGCCCCAGCAAGGACAGGATCGGATCGACGTCCGGCTGCGCCTTTTCGCCGGCATAGTCACTGCGATACCAGTCGATCAACTCACCATAGGCCGGCGGAACCTCGCCGCGGTCGGGGATGTGCTTGCCCGAGCCCCGATCCGGATGGCAGGGATCGCCCGGCCGGTAAAGGCGACGGCGGCCTTTCGACGTCTCCGTCAGCATCCGCAGCCGGGCCGGGTTGGGCTTCCTGTTGGCGACGCAATGGAGATAGGCGTGAATCTGCACACCCGGCCGGAGCGACTTCGCGCCGGTCGCATTTTCCGCCTCAGCCTGCCCGACGATCTCCGCCACCGTGAAGTCTTCCCGGTCCGGATACCGGCGATGGAGTGCCGCAGCCGCGACCCACACCTCGTCCGCAACCTTGATAGCCGCCATAAGCAAACCCTCCGCACGGTTCGATATGGCGATAATTGGCTACATTTTTAACAATGTAAATGATGTTAAAACGATCTACGCCCCGCGCGCCCCGGAACCGGCGGCTGCGCGGCTGCGTTCGACTTTGCCGATTTGGCGGCCGACGGCGTCTTCGATGCTGCCGAGGATGCCCTTGGGCAGGAAGACGATGAACAGCACGAGCGCGACGCCATAGATCGCGTTGTCGAGCCCGACAGCATCGGTGCCGATATAGATGCGCAGCATTTCGGCCAGCAGCAAGGTAATGATCGCGCCGAAGGTCGGGCCGAACTTGGTGAACACCCCGCCCGCAACGACGGCGAAGACGATCTGGAGCGAAATGCCGATGCCGCTCACCGTGTCGGGCGAAACGAACATCTGGTACTGCACATACATGCAACCACCGAAGGCCGTCATGATGGCGGAGAGCACCGTGATCTTCAGCTTCTCCCAGGTGACATTGATGCCGGCGGCGGCGGCGCTGTCTTCGTCCTCGCTTATCGCATCGAGCGCATTGCGAACCATCGAGCGGTCCACCGCCCGCCAGATCAGCAGTCCGACAAGCCATACCAGGACGGCGATCAGGAACCAGGTCTCCTTCTCGTCGAACTGCAGCGCGATATAGCCGGGCGTGTCGTCATTGCCTTTCGGCGTGGGCGTGAAGCCGAGCGAGCCGCCGGTATGGTCCCGGGTCGCGATCACCGTCTGCCGGACCACTTCCGTCAACGCCAGGGTGACGAGCGCGAAATAATGGCCCGTGATGCGGAACTTGAAACAGGGATAACCGACAACCACCGCCAGCAGGGCGGCCAGGGCAAGCGCGATCGGGATGCCGAGCCAGGGCGTCATGCCGGCATAGTTCCAGAGCAGCGCCGTCGCATAGGCGCCGACCCCCATGAACGCGCCGTGCCCGAGCGACACCAGGCCGAAGCGCCCCATAAGCGACCAGCCGGTATAGGTGAACGCCCAGATCAGGATCACGATCATGATATGCAGCGGATAGGACGGTATGCCGATCAGCGCCGCGACGGCCAGCAGCGCCGCGAAAACGAACGGCAGGGCGAGGCCCTTCATGACCGGCGCCCCATGATGCCTTCGGGCCGCACGAACATCATGGCGATGAAGAAGACGAAGGCGAACACATAGCCCCACTCAAGATCGAAGTGATAGCCGCCGAGCGCAATCAGTTCCGAGAAGATAAAGGCCGCGATGAAGCCGCCTACCATATTCCCGAGACCGCCGAGCACGCAGATCATGAAGGTGATCGGCCCGAAGCTGAGCCCCACAAAGGGATGCACATCGTATTGCAGCACGAGCAGGCAGGCAGCGAGGCCGGCGAGGCCGCCGCCTATGGCGCTCGAAATCAGGTAGAGCCGCCCCTGCGCGGCGCCCATGAGTGTCATGATCTCGCGGTCCTGGCTGATGGCGCGGATCGCCGTCCCCATGAAGGTGCGGGTAAGGAAGAGGTAAAGGAACACCACGCAGGCCGCTGCGACCGCGAAGGCCGCGAGCCTGGACCATGAGATGTAGATGTCCTCGGTGAGCGGGAACGAGCCGAGTGAGACGCCGAGATTGCGGAAATCGATGCCGAAGGCGAGCGTGGCGACGCTCTGGAAGAAGAACAGCAGGCCGCCGGTCGCCAGCAACTGGTTGATCGGCGCGGAATCCAGCAGGTGGCGGATGACCAGCTCGTGGACGGCATAGCCGATAGCGGCGGTGATCAGGATGCCCGCCGGCATCGCAATCGCCAGCGGCACCCCATAGACGCTATGCAGGTAGTAGATGCCGTACATACCCAGCATCACGATTTCGGCGTAGCAGATCCAGACGACATCGACGACGCCGAAAATCAGGTTCAGGCCGAGGGACAAAAGCGCCAGGACGCCGCCGAGCAGCAGCCCGTTGATCATCGACTCGTAGAGGAAGACATCCGAAACCGCGAGAACGAAATCCCCTTCCCGCACGATGGCCGGCACATAGGCCAGACACACGAAGAGCGTTGCGGCGATAACCACCAGCCAGACGCGGGTATCGATCTTGCCCATTCCCGTTCCCTGTCCCCGAAGCGCCGGGCCTCAAAGGCCCATATAGAGGCGTCGTATCTCGTCGCTTGCGGCAAGCTCTTCGGCCGCGCCGCTCATTCGGATCGAGCCCGCCTCAAGGACATAGGCCCGGTCCACGACGCGCAGCACCTGCTGCACGTTCTGCTCGACGATCAGCACCGTCAGGCCCTGTTCTCGGATGATCCGCACCAGTTCGAAAATGCGCTGTACGATCACCGGGGCGAGGCCGGCCGAGGGTTCGTCCAGCAGGAGCAATTTGGGTTCGCACATCAGCGCGCGGCCGATGGCGCACATCTGCTGCTCGCCGCCCGAAAGCGTGCCGGCGAACTGGTGGCGACGCTCCTTCATGCGCGGGAACAGGTCATAGACGAATTCGAGCCGCCGGGAGAAAGCCGCACGGGCGGACGGAACGAACGCGCCCATGCGGAGATTGTCTTCCACGGACATGCGGGGAAACAGGCGCCGGTTCTCCGGAACATGCGCGATGCCGAGTTCCACGATGCGGTGCGGCGCTGTGGCGACCAGGTCCCGCCCTTCCATATCCATGCGGCCGCCGCGCGCCGGAATGAGGCCCGAGATGACCCGCATCAGTGTAGTCTTGCCGGCGCCGTTCGGGCCGATCACGGCAACAGCCTCGCCGGCATTGACCTCCAGGGTGCAGTCGAAAAGCGCCTGGAAGGTGCCGTATCCGGCATCGACATTGGAGAGTGTGAGCATTGGGTTCGGGCGTTCCGCCTTGTCCGCCCTAGGCGCCGGCGGCCGCGCCGGCCGCGCCCGAATCCGTGCCGAGATAGACCTCGATCACGCGCGGGTCGTTCGCCACCTCGGACGGTGAGCCCTCGGAGATTTTCTCGCCGTGGTCGAGAACCATGACACGGTCCACGACGCGCATCAGCACTCCCATGATGTGCTCGACCCAGATCACCGTGATCCCCATCTCCGCGCGGATCTTGCCGAGCATGTCGGCCGCCTGGTCCATCTCGCTGTCGTCGAGGCCGCCGAGGCTCTCGTCTGCCAACAGCAGCCGGGGGCGGGTCGCCAGCGCCTTGGCGAGTTCCAGCTTCTTGAGCCCTGCCGCCCCGAGGCTGCTCGTCTCCGCCCCGGGGTCGGTCGGCAGCCCGACCATGTCCAGCGCCTCTTCCGCCGCCTCCCAGGCCTCTGCCCGGCTGACGCCGTCCTGGCCGTAATATCCGGCCAGCGCCGCGTTCTCGAGGATCGACAACCGCCGGAAGGGACGCGGGATCTGGAAGGTGCGCCCGATGCCCATATGCACGATCCGGTGCGGCATCAGCCCCGCCAGTTCCCGGCCCTCGAACCGGATCGACCCTGCGGTGGGCGGAAGGGCTCCGGCGAGCATGTTGAAGATCGTGCTCTTGCCGGAGCCGTTAGGCCCGATCAGCCCCAGGATTTCCCCCTGCTCTACACGGAAGGAGACGTCATTCACGGCCGTGAAGCCGCCGAAACGCTTGATGAGATGTTCGACGGCCAGCACGGCTCGGCGCCCCTCCCCCCGGTTTGCGCGATTACGCGCGGTTCGTCACTTCGCGTAGGGCGAAGAGTCCGGCAGGGGCAGGACCGGGTCGATGGTCTGGAGCTCCTTCGGCCAGGCGACCTTGATCTCCTCGTTGACATACTGGACGACGACCGGGAAAGCCTCGGTGTTCTGGCCGTCCATTGCACTACCAGGCTCCGGGAACTTGACGCCGAACCCGAGCAGCGTGCCGCCGACCGCAATGTCGGTTTCCAGCGCCGCAGCCCTGAGCGCATCGGCCGAGATGCCGCCATGATCCCGGATGGCCCGGGGCAGCACGTCGGTGAAGAAGACATGCGCGTTGGACGCAGCCATGCCGACATGGGCCGAAATCTTCTTCAGGTCCATATCCGGCGTGCCGGCCTCCTTGGCGTATTCCATGCCGACCAGCTCGGTCACGGCCCCCAGCCCCTCGGCGAGGGATGCCGGGTCGAGCAGCCAGATGGAGACGGGATCGACATTGAAGATATGGTTGGCGGCGTCGCCGAAGGCCTCGTAGAGCTTGGCCGGTACGCCGTAGCCGGCGCCATGGCCGATCAGGGCGCGGAACCGCAGGCCCTGCTCCTGCGCCTGCCGCAGGAAGAGCGTGATATCCGGGTTGTAGCCGGTGTGCAGGATTACGTCCGGACGGGCGCGTTTCAGCTTCGTCACCAGCGAGGACAGGTCGGGCGCCGTCGTGGCGTAGCCTTCCTTCAGCACGATTTCGAAGCCCTGCTCCGCCGAGCCCGCCTCGTTGCCCGCGGCCACGCCGGAACCGTAGGGACCGTCCTCATGGATGATCGCCACCTTGAGGTCCGACGGCTCGATGCCGAGCTTTTCCTTGGAATAAGCGGCCAGGAAGTCCGTCGAAGCCGTGCCGAACATGCCGCCATGCACCTGCGGGCGGAACACATATTTCAGGTTGCGGTCGCGGAGCACTGCCGGCGAGATGCAGGTCGTGATCCACATGAATTTCTTGAGCTGTTCCACGCGGGCGGCAACCGGCACGCACTGGGCCGAGCTGTAGAAGCCCAGCAGCATGTCCACATTTTCCTGCTCGATCAGCCGGACCGCCTCGTTGATCGCCACGTCGGGCTTGGACTGGGCGTCGGCATAGATCGGCTCGATCATGTAGCCTTCCACGCCGCCCTGGGCGTTGATGTAGTCGATCATGATCTTCGCGCCCTTGGCCTGAAGATCCGACCCGCCGCCGGCCAGCGGCCCCGTATAGTCGTAGATCACGCCGATCTTGATCGTCTTGTCCGCTGCCTGCGCCGAAACGGCGAATGCAAGCGCCGCCGCGCCCGCGGCCAAGCCGCGCGCGATTGTCCTGAACTTCATGGCACCCCTCCCGGTCTTGCCCTTATCCGCAATCCTATAGCAGTCCGCCGCCGGAGAGTCAGCAACCGCAGCGCCGCCGGGACTTTGCGCTTGCGCCCGGCCCGATTTTGCCTATGTTGCGCAGCCTGATGCGGGAGTAGCTCAGAGGTAGAGCATCACGTTGCCAACGTGAGGGTCGCGAGTTCAAATCTCGTCTCCC
>MPNF01000061.1 GCA_002238885.1 Alphaproteobacteria bacterium bin95
TAGCGAGCGCATGGCCTGACAGCGGTGCCCGCCGGCGATGAGGCCGTAGCGGTCGTTGCCAAGGGAACGAAGTTGGACCGGGTTCTGAAGGCCGTGCCGGCGAATGGACTCGGCGATGTGGGTGATGGCCGCCTGGTTGACGCTGCGCAGCCTGTCGCCGAAGTCGATGCTGTCCAGCGCCACCAGAACCGTCTGGCGAGGTTCTTCCCTGAGCACCGAGTGGGCTGCAACGGAAGCGTCCATCAGGGTGTTCCAGTGTTGCTGGTGCCGGGCGTGCGACGGAGTCGCAATTTGGGTCCTTTGGGGCTAACCGCTTCGAGAAAACGCTCGCGCTCGGCGTCGGTGGCTTCCTCCCACGCGCTGGCTAGTGGGTCCGGTTCGATTGCACTGCTGGCCAAAATTTCCGTGTCTTGGACGAGCTCCGAAAGGGTTGCTGGGGGTGTGGTCATCTGGTTGAGCTTTCGCAGAAGATCGCGCTGCTGGTTGCCAGTCATGTCGGCAATGGCGAGGAGATCGTCGATGCGGCTCCGGCTACCAATCGGGGTGTTTAGAAGAGCCTTCAAGAGCTTCGGGAGAATGTCTTCGGTGATGCGGATAAGGCGGCGCACGGCGGCTGGGGAGGAGCCGGTTGTCATTGCTGCAGCGTCTACGAAGGAGAGATCGGAGAAATCTTCCAATGTTGGTGTGAAGAAACCGATCATCGCCGGATCAGGGTTGTTCTCGGACAGGTCAGTCCAGATTGCGAGGCCCTTCGGGGCGACCGTGTCATCGGTGGCAGTAGGCTTTGACATTGTTCCTGGTTCCTTGTCGGGTGCGGAGGCGCCCATCATTCGCCTCCCTGCAGGTCGAGCCACTCCCGGAACTCGGAGCGCTCGTCCTCGGTGGATTTGGCCCACAGCTTCTTGAGGCGGTCGACATTTCCGGCGCGCGGCGGCGTGGAAGTGGGATCCTTCTGCAAGGCAGCGAGGGTCTTGGGAGGCGCCTCCACGCTCTTGAGGCGGGCCAGCAGCTGTTGCTGATCCTCGGGCTCCATGTCCGCGATGCGCTCAAGGTCCCCTGTGCGGTGGCCGATCGGAGTGGATGCGAGGGCCTCGAGAAGGTCCGGATCCATGTGTTCGCCAATACGGGTGTAGCGTCGAACCGTGCGGGGCGACCAGGGCGTCGAAGCCGCGGTGTCTTCAACGAATGAAGGGGCGCGACTTTCGGGCGAGTCTTGGTCGTCCGGATCAAGTGGCCGATTTGGCCACTTGATATTGTCCTGATATTCCAGGCTCTTACGGTCGCCGCCGTGCCCGGTTTCGGGATAGAGGCGCTGATAGACCTCCTTGCGCCTGGCGAAGAAAAGAGACTTGTGGGCCGGGATGAGTTCGGCCCTGTAGAGGTTCTCGTCGATCTCCAGCAGGACCAGCTCGTCCTCGGGAAGCTCGTCGATGATAAAGGCCTCGATCTCGGTCCAGCCCAGCAGCTCGGCAGCGGCGATCCGGTGCGCGCCGGCTGCGAGCTTGAAGCCGCCATCATCGAGTGTCCGGACATGGATAGGGACCAGCTGCCCCTGTCGGCCCATCGACTCGGCAAGGTGTGTCGCTGCGTCGCTGTCGACGGCGCGCAGTCTGCCTTCGACGACAATGTCTGCGATCGGGACGCCCATGGAATGACGGGGGCGGATTGCGTTCGGCACCTCGACCTGTTCGCGGTTCCTGGACTGTTTCTCCTGGATGCGCTCCAGGGACCGGTTGAAGCTAGCGATATTCGACATGGGGTCCTCCGGTCTTTCAGCTGGGCCGGGCGATGAGCGAGAGCGCCGGCTCGGGCCAGGTTTCGACGGTCCGGAACAGCGCCAGCACCTCGGCTGCGGCCGGACTGCCCGGCGCGAACTCGCTCACGGCCTGCCCGGCCGACATGGCCTGCGCGTAGGCGGCGCGCTGCCGCAGGATGACGGGCAGGACCGCGATGCCTGCCGGCGCGAACATGGACCGCGCAGCGTCGACCTGGCGGTGGCCGCGGGTCGGCGCCGCGTTGAAGAGGATCGCAGGCGGCGTCTGCGCCATCTGGCACACGTCGAGGGTCATGGCGACGGTCGCCATGTCGACGGCTTGCGGCCTGCAGGGAACGATCACCAGGCGGGCCATGCGGGCCGCGGCCAGCATCGAGGTGTCGGTGTGCCCGGCCGTGTCGCACACGATCAGGTCGAAGCCCTGGTCGCGGGCGCCGCCGATCTCCCGGGCAAGCCGGCTGGGTATGCTCGTGCGGACTTCGGGATAGGGAAGGTCCCGGAAGTCGTGCCAGGTCACGGCGCTGCCCTGCGGGTCGGTATCGAGAATCAGCGTTCTCCTTCCGGCCCGCGCCGCCTCGACGGCGAGGTTGGTGGCGACGGTGGTTTTACCTGCGCCGCCTTTTTGCGCGACGATGGTGATGACGTCGGGTTCCGTCATGGAAGCGGTTCCTTCTGAAGTGATCGTGCTGTGAGTCATCTTTTCAGGGCGTTCTCGATGTCGGAGGGAAATCCCCCGAGCGGGTAGCGGTTCGGCCCGGTCCGGTTGGCCCTGATGTCGACGTCGTCGCGTAGAGCCGAAAGGATTGAACCCGGCGCGGCGACCTCCTCCTGGATGAGCTCGCGGAACGCGGCATCGAGGGACAAGTGTTCGAGCTGGGCGGCGAAACGGAACGCTGCCGTTGCCGCTACAACCGGGCCTACCGCATCGCAGGCTTCCGTCCAGGTTTTGGGAGAGACGCGGAGCGTCTCAATGGCAAGCGTCCTGCCGGCGGCGGACAGGG
Source organism: Alphaproteobacteria bacterium bin95 (assembly GCA_002238885.1). Classification (GTDB taxonomy): domain Bacteria; phylum Pseudomonadota; class Alphaproteobacteria; order Bin95; family Bin95; genus Bin95. Next base: position 2,776 of record MPNF01000061.1, read on the forward strand.
AGTGCCAGTCGAGCGTTTTGGCCTCGAAGAGCGATACCATCGACTTGATTGCAGGGAGGCCGAGGGCCCAGAGCTGGTCCCTCGATGGATCGGTTGGACCGTTCGCGGCCGGTCGGGGAGCTGGCACGGCTGCGGTATCGATCTCTGCGTCAATGCGTGCGATCAGGTCGTCAAGCGGCGCCTTGTCCGATTCATTGGTCGACGAATACCAAGGGTAGTTGTCGGCGACGCTATCGACGAAGGCGCGCAGGTTCGTCTTGCGGGCCATGCCGGGCCGCTCGATAGCCATGAGGAAGGCGGCAGTGACCCGTTTGGACTTTCGATCGGGCTCGAAGTAGTGCCAGCGGTCCGGGGACAGGCCACAGGAGTCTTTCGCGACAAAGCGGCATTCGCGGATGATCCTGTCCCATCCCTTGTCGGCCCACGAGAACGGGGGGAGCAGCATGCGTATGTCGACAATGGAAGGAATGAGGTTGAAACGACCGGGAACCTCCTCCCTTCCGGTCGCGAGAGCCCGGAGCTCGGCACGGAGCATCGAGTACAGATCCAGACAGCCGGCTCTGGCGGCGCGGGCCGCACAGTCCAGGAAGAAGTCGACGCTGCAGCGTTCGGTGTAGGCGCCGATCCGCTTCGCGTGGATGAAGCAGACGATTGCGGTTGCCGGACGTCCGATGAGTTCGCAGGATCGGCGCCATGCGGACGGGGTCGGGGCAGGGTAGTGACCGCAAGGGCGCCGGAGACAGTCCGCGAGGATGAGCCAGTTGATAAGGGCGAGGGAGGAACACGGAAGTTGGTCGTGGGGCGCGAACCGGCCGAGCTCCCGCACGTGCTCCAGGGGAGGAAGAGACGGTTCGAGCACTGACGGGTATACGCCGGTTGCGGCGTCGCGGGCGATGAGGGTGAGACCGGCCGTTGCTGTGGCAAGGTCGAGCGGCCGGTCGGGAGGGTGTTGGAGGATGTCGTCGAGCCCGGCCGCGGTGTCGGGACGGAGGTCGAGCGCGTGTCGTGCGGCCGCGGTGATCGCAGCGGTTAGAGCGGTGTGCAGGCCAAGCGCTTCGCAGGCGGCATGCCAGGCCGCGCGGTCGATGCGCCGGTCGGGAAGCAGATGGCAACGGACAGCCCTGGCAATTGTCATCCAGTCGTGAGGTTCCTTGTCATGGCGGCCGAACGGGTGGGCCTGAACGAGGCGAAGGAGCTCGGCCAGCTGGGTGGGGGAAGGAAGGACAAAGCGTTTGGAGAGTGCAGGAGGCGGCGCTTTCAGGCGCTTGTGGTGTGCCAGGACCTCTGCGGCATAGCCGCGGAGGGTGAACTCGCCCGTGTGAATGGCCCGGGCTCGATCCAATGCGGTGTTCCACGGATCGCCCGGCAGGCGGCCCATCGTCGCCTCGGCGTCGAGGAGGATCAGCAGGACGGCGGCGCGACGCTTGCCGAGCGTGCGGGCGATCGCTTGCCATGCGTGTTTCTGGTGGTGTCGTGGTATGTAGAAGTTGAACCCGCCCCAGCGGATCAGGTCGAAGGTGCGGCTGAAGCTCGTGTCCTTCGCCCGGGCGACCCACGGAGCCTCGCCTCGGTGGTGCGTAACGTTGCTGAACGCCAGGAGGGGAAGCAGCGCCTCCAGCGCGGGCAGCCCGTCATCGGCGGACGGGGCGGTGGCGCGAGGCGCGCGGCCGGGGCCCAGGATGTGTCGCATGGCTTCGTCGAGGGAGCGGATCGGTTCGGTCATCGCCCGGTCTCCGGATGCAGGGGAGCGCCAGCCGCGGACGAGGAGTGGCTGAGGGCGTATTCGCGCAGCACGTCCTTGACGTATGGCCAGCGCCGGTCCCTGGCGATCATCCGGCGCCAGACCGCTTCGAGCCCGTCCGGGTCTGGAGAGCCGGTACATATCCGCGTCATGACGAACTGCGTCGCGATCTCCTCGGCCGCATCCGCTTCCTGCGCCGGCGGCGGTTGCGGGGCAGGCGGCTCGGGCTGTTGCAGGAGCCGGACATGGCGGCCGAGTGAACCGGGCGCTGCAGCTTCTTCCCGGACGAGATGCAGGAATGTCGATTCCAGGTCGGCCCCGGAAGGGTCGAGGCGCCGCTCGGCAATGACGGCGACGATCACGCCGATGACCGTCGTTCTGTGCAGGCCGAGAGTACCCATTGCGCCGCGCCAGGCCGGGCCGGAGACGGATAGCGTCTGGAGGCATTCGGTCATTGCCGCGTGCATCAGGTGGAGCCATCGGCGCCGTCCCCCGGAATGGGGGCCGAGCCGGTTCCGGATGCTCGCGGGAACGATGGGCTCCAGCGCCTCCAGGGAGGGTGCGAGAGGATCGGGAGGCGTTTCCAGGACTTCGACGGTCTCGACCGGGTCGATATCGGGTTCCGGGTCGGGCAGGGCGCTGCAATGCGGCGCCAGGCCGGGTTGGTCGGGTGGCGGGGAGGCCGCGGTCTCGGTGCCGGGTGCGGCGGGCGGGAGCCGGTCGACCATGCCCCATAGCGATTTCGAGAGGTCGAGTTCTCCCTTGCGGGCGGCGTCCAGCATGCCGCGCAGATAACCTCCGGCGGACCGGATTTCGCCGGCATCGGACCGGGAGGCGACCACGGCGATCGCGAGGGCGGCGCCGTCCGGCGAAAGCTGCTGGCAGGCCTCGCGCCAGGCGCTCGGAGAGACGCCGAGACGACTGCGGGTCAGGTTGGCGGCTGCCTGGAAGTCCGTGGAAGTCGGTTCGGCGCCTTCGGGCAGGTGGGCGGCGAAGGAAGGCGGGAGAGCCTCAAGGATCAGCCAGCCGGGGGGCGCCTTGCTGTTCGGAGAGGGCCGGCGACTACCTTCCTCCCTTTCCGGTCCAGGGCGGGCGGCGGGCGGTGCGTCGCTGTGAGAGGCGGTTGTGGGTTCGGGACCCGCCGCTACAGGAATTTCAATTTCAGATTCATTTGTAATTGTAATTGGCTGCGGGGAATTTTCGCTGGTTAGCCAACAAATATTCGTTGGCTTACCATCAAGATTCGGTGCAGCGGAGAGCTCATCGGGCGGGGCTGAAGGGGGCGTGGAAGTCAGCGCGGCGACGAGGTCGGCCTCGAGCGTCTCGGCGTCATGGCGAAGCTCGCAAAGCGCGGTGAGCTGGAGCCTGGTGAGGGCGGTCGTCGGCCAGAGAGCCTCGATGCGGGATTGCAGGCGCCGCGTCGCAGGATCGTCGACCGGCAGGCGGCCGTCTTCGATGGCCTGTTCGAGCGTTTCCTTGTTGCTCTTCCGGAGGCTCTTGATCTGCTGGCGTAGAAGACGTCGCGTGTGGTGCTCCTCTTCGGCGTCTTCGGCGGTCTGAAGAACGCGGGGAAGCAGCGCGGCGACGGGCGAGAGGTCGAGGCCGAACGGGATCCGCTCGCCTGTCTTCGGGTCGTAGTGGACCTTGCGGTGACAGTTGGTGCTGTCGCGCATGGCCAGGACGCCCAGCTCCATGAGGCGTCGCAGGTGGTAGCGGACGTTCGAGTCCGACTTGCAGCTGAAGAGCTCCTTCAGCGCGTCCTGGGACAGCCAGACCATCGGACGCGAGCTGTCCTTCCAGTCGCGCGCGGTGGTCACGCCTATCAGCGTCTCGGTCAGAAACACCTGGTGGGGTGACCAGCCGAGCCTGGCCGCGACGTCGTGTTTCTTGAGGGAGCGGGTGAGAGTGAAGCGGTCTGTGCCTTCCGGCAGGCCGCACCATTCGTTGGCGCGGCGAAGGGCTTCCAGATAGGGCAGGTCCCGCTTGCGTGTGCCGGACGGGTTGGGGCTGCGGGAAGGTCCGGCGCCCGTCGAGGGGGTCGTAGGATGTTGTTCAAGCATGGTGTTCGACGCTCGGCGGCGTCCATGCCTCGATCCCCACTTTTTTCGCTTCACCGGCTTGACTGGGCAGACCGGGAGGGTTACCTTCCGCGCTTGAGAGGCTTCGGAAGGTCCTAACTGCGTGCTTGGGGACTGAAGCTACAGTCCGATTTTCGGGCTAAATGCGGGGGGCGGAATTGGTAGTTCCGTCCCCCGCTTTCTTTAACCGCTTGACTGCCAATTTTCTGCCGAGCATACTCTCCCGACCTGTTTGCCTAAGGGCAGTCAGGTGTGGAGGACGGCACAGGTTCGGTTTCCGGCATCCGGTTGACCGCATTGTAATAGGGTTGGCTGGCGATGGGCCGGGGCGCCCCGAGGGCATCCGCGATCCGGCAGATTTCCGCAATGCGCCAGGACCGGTAGTTGGACACGCCGTAATACAGCACCTTGCCGGCCCGGATCAGGTCGTCCATCGCCCGCACGGTTTCTTCAAGCGGCGTCTCCGGGTCTTCCTTGTGCAGGTAATACAGGTCGATCCGGTCGGTGCCGAGGCGTTTCAGGCTGGCCTCGCAGGCGCGCAGCATCCATTTCCGGGAAAGACCGCCGCCATTGGGTCCCTCGCCCATCCGGTTGAAGAGCTTGGTGGCGATGACCCAATCGTCGCGGTCGTGCGCGATGGCCCGGCCGACGACCTCTTCGGAGCGCCCGCGGTTATAGCCGTCCGCCGTGTCGACAAAGTTGACGCCGCCAGTCCGGGCATCCTCGACCATGGCCTCGGCGTCTTCGGGCGATGTCGGCCCGCCGAACATCATTGCGCCCAGGCAGAGTTTCGAGACCTTGAGCCCGCTTCGCCCGAGATTCCGGTATTCCACTCCGCGTCCCCCCGATGCTTCCGCGCCTCTATATGGCCGAACCGCTGCCGGTGCGGCAAGTATCGGCTGTTGCCGGCGCCGTGCGTGGTTTGCGCGTCGGCACGGGGCCCAATAGGATGACCTGCAAGACGCTCCGGCTACTGGTTCGGGTGCAAGGGGCGGGCCTCGTGCCGGGGTAGGAGGGGAACCGGGGATGACTGTCGAGCCGCGCGCCTTCCGGGACACGCTTGGCCGCATGCCGACCGGCGTAACGGTGATCACGACCACGGCGCAGGATGGAGAAATGCACGGCGTGACCATCGGGTCGTTCAGTTCGTTGTCACTGGAGCCGCCGCTGGTGCTGTTCTGCCTCGACAAGGACGCCAATTGCCGCCAGGCGTTCCTCGACAGCACCCATTTCGCGGTCAATGTGCTGGCGGAGGACCAGTCGGGCCTGTCCTCGATTTTTGCGACCAAGAATGCGCCGCGCCCTTGGGACGACCTCGATTTCTTCATCGGCGAAGCGAGCGGCGCTCCCCTGATGGCAGGCGCGGTTGCGCAGATCGAATGCACTACCGAATCGGTCCATGACGGTGGAGACCACGATATCCTGATTGGCCGCGCCAAAACCCTGGCTTCATCGGAAACGGTCCGGCCGTTGATCTTTTTCGCGGGCGGCTATCGCCGGCTGGACGGCGACGGCTCTTCATAGGTCCACTCACGGCGGACCGAAGCATCGGACTCGCCGGGAAGCCGCGCAGTTCTTAGTTCGTTGAATTCCGGCGCAGGCAGCAGTTCGCGAAGTGCCCAGACGGCTGCCCCGCGCACAAGCGGCGCCGGATCGTCCAGCGCACGTCTTGCAGTGGGAACCAGCGTTGCGTCGCCGCTGTTGCCGACCGCGATCAGCACGTTGCGCAGAAAGCGGTTGCGGCCCGTGCGCTTGATCGGGGAGCCGGAGAAGACCTCCCGGAAGCCTGTATCGTCCAGCCCGGCGAGGTCGGCGAGCTTGGGCGCTGTCAGTTCGACGCGCGGTAGAAGGTCCGGCTCCCGGGCCCGGGCGGCGAACTTGTTCCACGGGCAGACGGCCAGGCAGTCGTCGCAACCGTAAATCCGGTTTCCCATGGGCCTGCGGAACGCGTGCGGGATCGGTCCCTTGTGTTCGATTGTCAGATAGGAAATGCAGCGCCGGGCATCGAGCCGGTATGGGGCGGTGAAGGCCTCGGTCGGGCAAATGTCCAGACAGGCGCGGCAAGTGCCGCAACGGTCTTCATGGGGCTCGTCCGGGGCGAGCGCCAGCGTCGTGAAGACTTCGCCCAGGAAAAGCCAGGAGCCGTATCGGCGCGATACGAGATTGGTGTGCTTTCCCTGCCAGCCGAGACCGGCAGCCTCGGCAGCGGGCTTTTCCATGACGGGCGCGGTATCGACGAACACCTTGACCCCGCCACCCTGGGTCTCGACCAGCCAGCGGGCCAGCCGTTTCAGCTTTTTCTTGACGACATCGTGATAGTCGCGGGCCGTGCGGGCATAGACCGAGACCGTGCCCCGCTCTTTGTTCGAGAGCAATTCGAGTGGATCGCCCGTCGGGCCGTAACTCATGGCCAGCGCAATGACCGTTTGCGCTTCCGGCCAGAGCGCATCGGGGCTCGAACGGCGGGCCTCATGCGCGGCAAGCCAGCCCATATCGCCGTAGCGGCCTTCTCCGAGGAACTCCCGAAGATTCCGGCGAACCTCAAAACGCGATGCCGCCGGCGCAAAGCCGACGGCATCGAATCCCAGGCCCAGCGCATGCTCTCTGATTGCTGCCGGCCCGACCGGCGCTGGCGACGCCGGGCCGGCAGGCACCATCAGAACGGTGGGTTCTGCGCGGCCAGCATGCCGTAAAGCATCGGAATCGAGAGCATGGTGTTGGTGCGCGAGAACATCAGCGCCCGGCGCGCGGCCGGAGGCTTCTGGTCGTCCGACGCATCCACGATGCCCAGCGCGATCTTCTGGCTGGGCCAGATCACGAACCAGACATTGAACGCCATGATGAGGCCGAGCCACATGCCGATGCCGATGAAGGCGCTGACGCTGCTGCCGTCGGCCAGGCCGATGGCGAGCCAGTCGCCGAACGTGCCCTGCATGAGCGCGAGCAAGAGGCCCCAAAGTACCGTCGAGGCCGCTGACCAGCGGAACCAGAACAATACCGCCGGAGCGATGTGCTTGCCGATGGCGGGTTTCATTTCGTCGGGGATCTTCGGCATGGTCGGGACCTGCACGAAGTTCAGGTACCAAAGCAGACCGATCCACATCACGCCGCTCAGGACATGGAACCATCGAACGAGATGGAGAAGGAATTCATTTTCCATGACGTATCGTCCTCCCTTTCCGTGCCTAGCCGCCGATTGCCTGGGCGACGATAATCAGGATGACGGTCAATACGACCCCCAATCCGACTGTCATATGGAGCGATTCCAAGGGGTTCTTCATCGAAGTCTCCTCCCCGCCGGGTTTTCGCGCGATTATATCTGTTAGGCGGCGTCCAAAAGCAAGAACCGTTTGCGTTGCCGCTGGGGATTTTCCGGCCGCAAAGCCCGGTCCAATCCCGTTTGCGGGCAGTCGGACGGTCGCTGCGAGCTACCGGAATCGGCGCATGAGCGGAGTAAATCCGGCAAGAAGCAAATCGAACCTTCCGAGACGGACCCGCTCCGCCAGTGGGTCCAGGCGGCGCAATTTCCGCGCCAGGCGGCGGCCCGTGGCGACGGTCATGGCCGCCTGTGCAGCCAGGCCGCGATGACGAATCCGGCCAGGCAAGCCCGCGGCGATGGCCAGCATGTCGTCGACGCGGTCGAGGCCTGCGTCCAATGCCGCGCGCAGTGCCGGAGCGGTGCGGCGCTCCGCCAGCAGGTTGCGGTCGGGCAAGAGGGCGGCCGGAATGTAAGCGCGATCGAGTCGGCGATAGTCCTCTCCGCAATTCCGTAGCATGCCCAGAACCTGGTGGGCGGTGCACAGAGCGTCTGCCGGCCGTTTGGCCTCGTCCATCTCATCGTGCAGCGCCAGCAGGAACCGCCCGGCCGGCACGGCGGAAAAGCTGCAATAGAGGATGAGGTCGTTCCAGCTCTCGTAGGTTTTCCCCCGGGCATCCTGACGGAACGCGTCGAGCAACATGAGAGCCGGCTCGACAAGGGCAGGGGTTCCGGTGAGCGCTTCATGCAGGGCTGAGGCTTCCGGCGGGCCGTTCCCGTTTCGCAGGCCGTTCCCGAGCGCGTCAAGCCGGGCGAGCTTTTCCTCCGGGGCGATCTCGGGATCGTCGGCAATGTCGTCCGCATGTCGGGCGAAGCGGTAGAAGGCCAGGACGGGCGCCCGGCTCGCGGCGGGCAAATGGCGGGAAAGGACCGGAAAATTCTCGGCCTTCGGGGTCTT
>MPNF01000062.1 GCA_002238885.1 Alphaproteobacteria bacterium bin95
CCGACTCCGTCGTCACGAACATCGCGTCCGCCTTGAGCGCAAGGTCCATGCCGCCCGCCTCGTCCTGGGTCAGCAGCTCGCCCCGCGCCCCGAGGGCGCCCATCCGCATCGAGAGGTCGGCCTTCGTGACCGTCCTCGGCCGCGCGGGCTGCGTCTCCGTGGCCTCGCGCGCATCCTGCACGATGGTCATCGCGCCCGTGCCCCAGCCCGCAAGGCCCCAGGCCGAGACCCGCTCGGTGACGTCGAACCGCGCATAGGGGCTCACCGTCGTCATCGTGCTCTCGATGCTGCCGGCGTCCACGCCGGGCTGGGCGAACGTGCCCTCGCCCTCGCTGAGCGACACCGCCACGCCCGCGAGCACCCGGCCCCAGTCGGCATCGGCGCCCAGCGTGCCGGTCAGCACCGTGCCGTCGATCTTTGTCCGGCCCCCGCCCGAGCCCTCCTCGCCGTCGAAGCTGCCATGCGCCGCCCGGCCCCAGGCCGCAAGCCCCGGTCCCGAGCCCTCGCCGCCGCCGGCAACGTGGAACGAGCTCCCGAGCAGCAGCTCGCGCCCCGTCATCGAGTTGGCCGGCGACGAGGCCGCCGGGGCCGGTGAGGCCGAAAGGGTGGAGACGGGCGCGTTCCACCCGCCGCCCATGCCCTTGCGCGCGAACGGGTCGCCGTCCACCGGCGCCTGCGCGCCGAAGCGCTGCGCAAGACCCGTCAGCGTGTCGGCCAGCGCCCGGCCGGCGTGCGGCCCGCCGCCTCCCCGCCCCCGGGGCGCGTCAGGTCCACGCCCTGGCCCGCCAGCGTCGCGTGCGCGCCGGGAGTGCTCAACAGGCGGTCCGACACCGCGTCCGTCACCTGGCTCCCCACCGTGCGACCGAAGCGCGACAGCCACATCGACTGCAGCGGGTCGTCGTTCCTGATGGTTCCCGTCGCCTGGCCGCGTTTTATAACGGCGCCGCTGGGGTTCGAAAGGATGAACCGGAATGTCTCGTCTCCCTCGTCGACCGCGTCGTCGATCACCGACACCGTGACTCGTCTTTCCGTGCCCCCCCGCCCCGGTTCGAAGACCAAGTGGCCCCTGGTGGAGCCGACGCTTGCCGCGGTGGAATCGGTCAACCGGTAGTCGAGTCCATGGGTTGCTGTTACGTCCTGCACCTCGTAGTGGACGACTACCGTTCGATCGGGCGGTCGGTGCAGCTTGACGCGGAAGTGCATGTTTCCGCCGCTTTCCGATGCTTCAACGTCCTGAACGGTGAGATATGGCGTGTTGTCCACGATGACCATCTCCACCGATGAGGGGCTGCCCGCCGTCAGCCCCTCCGGCAGGCTATCGGTGTCCACCGACACCGTGAACCGTTCATCGTCAGCGTCGGAGTCGTGCTTGGCGCCCACAAGGAACATGCGCGACCGCTCCCCGCCGCGGACGCTGATATTGTTCAGGCCCAGGTTCAACCACCGCAGGTCCCCGGCCTCGATGTCGGTCCCCGACACCCGTATCGGGATCCGCGTCTCTTCCCACCACTGCAGGGGCACCGGCGCGGAGAAATTCAGGGTCATCTCCACATCATCGCCGCCCTCCGGCACCTCCGTGCGCTGAGCCGACAACGTCACCAGCACCGGCTCGTCCTCGATCTCGATCTCCACCGACGAGGGGCTGCCCACCGTCAGCCAGGTCATCCACCCGAACTGCTCGTCCGCCGGGATCGACACCGTGAACCGCTCGTTGTCGCCGTCGGTGTCCCGGTAAGTCTGTACGGAGAACGTCACCGTCCTCCGGCCCCCGTCGACCCGGATCATATTCAGGTACTCTTCCGTATCGCCGTCCTCGTTGTCGATCCCCGCCACCCGGACCATGATGTCGTTCTGCAGCCTCTCCGGCATCGGCACGGGACGGGAGAACCGGAGAATCAACTCCACCGCCTCACCCTCCTTCACCCGCGTGCGGGTCGCCGACAGCGTGACCGTGGAGCCCGCGTTCACATAATCATCCTGGATCTCGATCTCCACCGAGGACGGACTGCCCGCCTTCACATCGGGCGGCAGCGCGCCCAGCGCCACCGTGAACAGCTCGTCGTCGCCGTCGTCGTCATGGTTCGTCCGGATCGTGCCCGTGCCGGTGGTGGCGCCGGCGAGGATGCGGATGCCCGCCGGCGCCTCGTAATCGCCGGCCTCGGGCGGGTAGGCCGAGTACCTGTGGGCCCCGATGAACTTGAGCGGGATCGTCACCGCTTTGGTGAGCGCCTCCGACAGCGTCGCCGTCACCGTCACGCTCGAACCCTCCGAAACCGTTTGGGGCGAGGCCTTCCGAGCCATCGCGCCTGCACGGCTTATCGGAACCCCCCTACCCGGCCTGGCTTTGCCGGTCAGTCGTGTTGCCGGGGTGATGACTGCACGATCTTCTGATCGCCAAAGAAATCGTAACGCCTTGTAATATTGTGAGTTTTCATACTGCTGAGGCCAAGTTTCTGGCCTCGTGAACATGTCGTCAACATGCTCGACAGCCAGACCCGGAGGCTCGACCGCGCCGCCGACAAGATGATGCCCGACCTCCGCGACCTCCAGCGCGAACAGGACGGCACCGAGATCAAGTCCCGCGAGCTGGAGCTAGTGACGGACCGGGCGCAGAACCTCACCGCCAGGCGCGACGCCTTCGAGCAGATGCGTGACGCAGCCGCCGAGGCATACCGCAGCGAGACCGGCGGCATGTGGCGGCCCCGGCGCGGCAGCCATGCATCGCAGACCGGCAAGCTGACCTCCGCCAGCATCGACGCCCGTGACTACCAGCGCGCGAGGAAGGACCGCAAGACCATGACCCACCTGCCGCAGGGCACCCTGGTCGCCATCGCCGGAGGCAAGGACGTCGCCGACCCGGCCGCGGTGATCCGCATGCTCGACAAGACCCGCGCGAAGCATGGCGATATGGTGCTCGTGCATGGCGGCGGTCCCGGCGTCGAGAAGATCGCGGCAAGCTGGGCAGAGCGCAACGGCGTCCACCAGGTCGTCTGCAAGCCGGACTGGGACCGCCACGGACGCGCCGCACCGTTCCGCCGCAACGACGAACTGCTGAACCTCCTGCCGAAGGGCGTCATCGCGTTCCCCGGCAGCGGCATCACCGAGAACGTCGTCGACAAGGCGAAGCAGCTCGGCATCCCGGTTTGCCGCGCTGCCTGAACCGCAGCGCCTCGCGGGCCGCATCGTCGCTCCCCCGGATCGTGGTCCGGGCCAGGCGGCGGCGGTGCGGCCCGTTTCGTTTCCGACCGACGGTGTTGCGCCGGCATCGTCGTCCTCGCGCGCGCTTCGCGCCGCGCTCGCGATCCGGCTCGCGCCCGCAAGCTCGCGCCTCGCCCGCCGACCGCCCCCCGCACCTGTGCCGGGCCTCGCTCCCCGCCGGCGTACGACCCCCGGCACTTGTGCCGGTCTTCGTGCCGGCGCTCCCGCGGAGCCCGCCGTCACCGCGCTCGACACTTCGTCCCTTCGCAGTGTCCGCACCGCCGCCGCTCAAGCGCCGCTGCGGCTCCGATCCGCCGGGTCCTCCGGCGTCGATTTCCCCATCGCTCATACATCGCGAATCCTGCTTTCGACCCGCCGGGGCGGGCGATTCCGGCACACCTGACGCACCGATGGTATTCCGATCACTGAGAGCAGTCGGACAGGTTCTCGGGATCGCCGCCATTGAGGCAGCAGTTGCGTCCCCGGTTCATGATTGTGTCGATGGCTTGCCCGACGCGTTCCGATGCCGCCTCGACCTCGCGGTCTCCGACATGCGCGTAGCGCATGGTCATACGCACGTCGCTGTGACCGAGCAGGCGAGCGACGACCGGCAGGGGAACGCCGTTCAGCACGGCCTGGCTGGCTACTGTGTGGCGCAGGTCGTGAAGGCGGACGTCCTCGATGCCGGCCTCGCACCGGATGCGATACCAGAGCGGCAACGTGTCGCTCTGGGGCCGCGACGGATCGCGGACAGAGGGAAATACCCAGGGGCTGTTGCTTTCCGCCATGCGCCGCTCGACAACCTCCCGCGCCCGGGCATTCAACAGGACGGTTCTCGGCCCCGTCTTGCTGTCGCTGAGTTCCAGCCGGTCGCCCTTCGCCTCGTCCTTGTGGAGACGAACGATCTCGTTCTTCCGGCAGCCGGTGAGCAGCAGCAGGCGGACGATATCGGCCTGCCGGGCTTGCGACCGGGAGCCTTCGGCATACCGGTCGAGGACGCGGTGAAGGCGGGCGATCTCCTCGCGTGCGAGGAAGCGGGTGTGCCGGGCCTCGGGATTGCGTCTTGTGCCCCGCACCGGGTTGGTCCCGATATGGCTGCAAGCCATGGCATGGTTGAGGATCTGTCCGAGCAGGGCCAATGCCCGGTTGGCATTTACGGGCGTGGCGCTGCTGCATCTCTCGAACCAGCCGAGCGCCATGCTGCGGGTAATCCGGTCGAGGCGCCGGGCGCCGAACGCCGGAAGCAGGTGGTATTTCAGAAGACTGCGGTAGTTCTTTTGCGTGGAGCGCTTGCAGCGGTCCAAACAGGCCGTCTTCCAGGGCCCGGCGACGAAATCCCGGAACAGCGGCGCGGCCTCGCGCGGACGCTCATCCGCCTCGACCGCCGCCGCCGCAAGACAGGCGCGGCGCACCTCCTCCACCTTGCACAGCCGCGCCGGACCGAAGGACATCTTCTTCACGCCGTTATCCGTCTTGCGATGGTAGATGAAGGTCCGGCTGCCGGAGGGGCGAACCCTCACGCCGAGACCGGCGACGACGGTATCCCGGACCGTGTATTCGCGCACTTCCGCCCTGAGCCTTGCAATGCCGGCGTCGGTCAGCCTCCTGCGCCTCGGCATCGCTCAGCCCTCCCCGAGAACGACGGCGAGGGCATCGGTCGCCTCGCGCACCGAACGGTCGGACAAGTGCGTGTATTTCAGCGTGGTTCGCGCATCGTTGTGTCCGAGCAGCCGCCCGGTCGTCGTGACACTCTCGCCCTGCATGATCGCGATGCTGGCATATGTGTGACGGCAATCGTGAAGGCGAACATCGGCAATCCCCGCTTCCTCCCGGACCCGGTGCCAGAATGTCTCGAAGATCGTCGTGGAGACCGGCCCCTGGCGCTGCGGCGAGGGGAAGACCCATTTGCCCCGCCTGGGTAACCCTTCCAGGACATGGCGTGCGGGCGAGGACAGCCACACGGTCCGGGGCCCCGCCTTGCCGTCGCGCAGGAACAAGCGGCCCTCCCGGTAGTCGGACCACTGGAGGGTCGATATCTCGCTCTTGCGGCAGCCGGTGAGCAGCAGCAGACGGATGAACGCCGCCTTGCATGGATGGCGCTCCTCATGGCTGTCGAGAACCCGCGCGAGACGGTGAAGCTCAGCCTCCGACAGGAAGCGTTCGCGTCCCCTGCGCCGGTAGCGGCGGATGCCGGCGCAGGGATTGCTGCCTTCCGGCCGGTAACCGTAGAGCTCAGCCTGGCGCATGATGACCGAGAGGACCGGCGCGGAGCGGTCGGCCGCCACGGGCGTGGCGTGCAGGGAGGCGAACCAGCGCTGCACGTCCTGCCGGTCGATATCGGCAATATTCCGTCCCCGGAACCGGGGAAGGATCGTGCTGCGGAGATATTTGCGATTGACCTTCATGGTGCCGGGCTTCCAGTTGCGCCCATAGCGGGCGAAAACCTCGTCGGCCACAGTCTCGAAGAGCCTGTCTTCCGCGAGCGCCGGCGTCTCGTCGCGGCGGATGGCGGCCAGCAGTTCGGTGGCGCGCCGGCGGGCCTCCTCCAGGTCCATGCCGGCGGCGTCGCCGACGGTCCTCCAGATACGCCGGCCCTCATGCTGGCTGTGGATGAAGAACCGCCTGGTGCCCGTGGGCAGGACGCGGACGCCGAAGCCTTTCAGTTCTGCATCGCGGATGTCGTAGGGCGACTTGCGGGGCCTGAGAGCCGCGATCCGGCTCTCGTTGAGGCGGACATTCGCCATGGATATTCCTCCTGCACTCCGTTGCAGGCGGGGGAAAATGCACTTGCATCTCCGCCCCGAACCTGCCATTGCACGAGGAAAAACAAACGCTATATCAATGCTTTAGCACCGTAGGTGCGTTGCGCGGTGTCCCGAACCCGTCCCGCCAGTGGGTGACGCCCTGCTGGAGGAACAGCGCCGATCCCGAGGGCTTTTCCGCCACCGACGGCTCCGCCCCGGCAAAAGGAACTACAACGTCAAGATCGGCCGTCGACCCGGTCCCGCCCGAAGCCGGCGCGAATGCCGGCTTCCCAACCACCTGGAACCGTTGTCCGAAGGCCTTTCCTCCATATTCGCCCGCCAGGCGCATGCTTTCTTCGAGAAGGAAATTCAGGCTGTTGCCGAACAGGCAACGCCCACCCGCCGACATGGACCCGTCGCCCGCCGTTCCGCATGCGACCGCCTGAAGCTGCAGGTCCTCCCAGAGCCGCTCGGCCGGACCGGCCTGTGCAGCGGAGAAGCTGGCGATGGACATTGCGAGAAGCGTGACGGTCCCTGCGAGCGAGAGGGCCCCCGGCGAAATATCAAACGGCAAAATATGAACTCTCCGATTTCAAACCGCGTATTGGCAAGGCTTCGCTCCGCCCGGCGCCTGCGCCTAAGGCCCGGCAAACTGCGCGGGTGTCTGCCGATGCACTCCCGGGAGTGCGTTGCCCGCAACGCGCCCGGCGCCGTCCGACAGCTCAACAATTCGGCTACTCGCACGATCCCACGGCAGCGGGCCGCAACTTCAAACTGCTGCCCGGTGTCTCATGTATCGGGAATCCATGATTCGAAGGCCGGCGCGCTTCGCAATTTTCTCAATGAAAACACTCCATTCGCCGCGAGATCCGGCGAATCGACAATTTATCCGCTGGTGGTGATGTTTTCCCGTCAAACGATGGAACATTTGGACGCAGCCTGAGAGCCCGGTCGCGCCCGACCGCCATACCCGGTTCCGAAAGGCCACTGCCCCACCGGACGATCGGGCCTATATTTCGGGTGGACTGGAAAAGGACAGCACGTCATGTCCGGACGCTATCGCCCGCTCGCTCTTGCCGCCGCCGTGCTGGCCGCCCTCCCGGTGCTGGGCGCGCCCGCAGCCGCGGAACCGGCCACCGTCACGCTCGTCCATGTGAACGACTGGGACCGCATGGAGGGTGTGGACGGCCGGGGCGGGGCCGCAAAGATCGCAGCAATCGTATCCGCAGAGCGCGAACGCGCCGAGGCGGAGGGCGCGGTCGCCATAGCTACCTTCGGCGGCGACATGATTTCGCCATCGCTGTTATCCGGACTCGACAAGGGCGAGCACATGATCGAACTCGCCAACGCCATCGGATTCGATGTCGCGGTGCCGGGCAATCACGAATTCGACTTCGGCCCCGATGTCCTGAAGGAGCGGCTCGCGCAGTCGGATGCGGTGTGGCTTGCGGGCAATGTCCGCTACCGGAACGGAGCCGACTTTCCCGGAACCGCGGCAACCACGATTGTCGAGCATGGCGGATACCGGATCGGCTTTCTCGGCCTGGTCACACCCCAAACGGCCAGGATATCCTCACCTGGCAAGGACGTCGCTTTCCTCCCCTTCGTCGAAACGGGCGCTGCCCTTGCCGCCGGATTGAGGGATGCCGGCGCCGACCTCGTGATTGCGCTCACCCACAACGATCTCGCCCGCGACCTGGAGCTTCTGCGCTCATCGGCGAAGATCGACGCCGTGCTGGGCGGACACGACCATCTGGCCCTCGCCTGGTATGACGGGCGGCAGACGGTCCTGAAAGCGGGTTCGCAGGGCGCTTATGTCGGCGTGCTGCGGCTGGTGCTCGACCGCGTCGAGGACGGAAAAGGCGGCACCCGAGTCGTCTGGACGCCGGACTACGAACTCCGTTCCACTGCGGACATCGAGGGCGCCCGCGCGATCGCTGCAAGGGTCGAGAAGCGCCGCAAGGACCTCGACCGCAGCCTGGACATCGCCGTCGGCACGACGACGACCGAACTGGACACGCGCCGCGCTTCGGTGCGTGCGGGCGAAAACGCTTTCGGCAATCTGGTGGCCGACGCCATGCGGGCTGCCGTCGGCGCCGACATCGGTCTCACCAATGGCGGCGGGATACGCGGAGATACAATCTATCCGGCGGGCTCTGAAATAACCGGCAAGCTCGTGCTGACCGAACTGCCGTTCGGGAACAAGACCGTGAAGCTCGCACTTTCAGGCGCCCGGATCAGGGAAGCCCTGGAGCACGGAATTGGCGAGGTCGAAAACGGGAGCGGCGCGTTTCCCCATGTGTCCGGCCTGTCCTTCTCGTTCGATGCGAGCAGGCCGAAGGGCAAACGTATCGTCGAAATCGCCGTCGGCGGCGCGCCGCTGGAGGACGCGAAGACCTATACGCTTGCCACCAACGACTTCCTTGCCAGGGGCGGCGACCGGTACGCCATGTTCGAGAAGGCAGAAAGGCGCATTCGCGCCGAGGACGGCTCCTTCATGGCTGCCCAGGTGATGGAGTTCGTCGAAACCGCAGGCCCGGTCTCCCCGGCGGTCGAAGGGCGGATCGTCCGCCTGGATTGAAGGCAGGACCGGCCAGAGCCGCGAGGCCCGATTTTTCGCCCGGACGCGAATTTCGTCTTCCGCCGCGGCCCGGAACGGGGGATGATGCGTCCGGCAGGACAGAGAGTCGCAGCGGATCGGCGGACCCTGGCGCGGGTGTTGTTCGGTTCGCTTGCGATGCGCAACGCCGAGGCATTGCGCGCAGGTCCACAGAACGGGAGAACGAAACCGATGATGTCACGCTGCATTTGCCTTCCTCGACTGCGCCGGCAGGCCGCCATGCTCTTCTCGGCGGCCGCGCTCGCGCTTTCGGCCCATGCCGCAACCGCGGAAACCGCGGTCAAGTTCGCGCTCGACTGGAAGTTCGAAGGGCCGTCGGCGCCCTATTTCGTCGCGATAGACAATGGCTACTACGCCGACGAAGGCCTGGACGTCACCATCGACTCCGGCCCGGGCTCGGTGAAGGGCATCACCCGCATCGCCGCGGGCACCTACCCGCTCGGCTTCATGGACATCAACTCGCTCGCAAAGTTCCTCGACCAGAACCCGGGCGCGCCGGTGACCGCGATACTGGTGGTCTATAACCGCCCGCCCTTCGCCATCGTCTCGACGGCCGAACGAGGCGTTCTCAAGCCGAAGGACCTCGAAGGCCGCATCCTGGGCGCGCCGGCTCCCGACGGGGCCTACGCCCAGTGGAAAGCCTTCGTGAAGGAAAATGACATCGACGCCTCGAAGGTGCAGATCGAGAATGTCGGCTTCCCGGTGCGCGAGCCGATGCTGGCCCGCGGCGAGGTCGATGCGATCACTGGATATTCCTTCTCGTCCTACTTCAACCTGATCCGCAACGGCATCGCGCCGGAGGACGTGAAGGTCATGATGATGGCCGACTACGGCCTCGACCTTTACGGCAACGCCATCATGGTCAACACCGACTATGCAGAGGCCAATCCGGAGATCGTCAAGGGCTTCGTCGCGGCCACGATCAAGGGCGTCCAGGCGGCTGCCGCCGATCCGGATACGGCGATCAAGTCGGTGATGAAGCGCAACGAGATCGGGGACGAGGCGCTTGAGCTTGCACGGCTCAAGATGGCGCTCCGCGACAATATCGTGACGGACGAGGTGAAGAAGAACGGCTTCGGCGGCGTGGACGCGGACAGGCTGGCGAGTTCGCTCGACCAGATCGGCGTCACCTACGAGTTCACCAACCGCCCGGATCCCTCGGCGGTCTTCGACTCGTCCTACCTGCCGCCGGCGGCGGACCGCCAGCTCTAACGCACGTACGGCGCCCGCCAGGGGAGGACACGCCATCGTCGTCATCGAGGACGTGACCCTCACCTATGCGGGCGCCTCTGCCGGGGGCGGTGTCACCGCAGTTCAGGCCCTGGACCTGAATGTCGAGCGGGGCGCTTTCGCCGCCGTGGTCGGCCCGTCGGGCTGCGGGAAATCCACGCTGATGAAGCTCGCCACCGGCCTAGTGCGGCCGACCGCGGGCCGCATTGCCGTGGACAGCGCTCCCGTCGAGGGTCCGGTCAAGATCGCCGGCATGGCCTTCCAGAACGCAAACCTGCTGCCCTGGCGGACCATCCGGGACAATGTCCTGCTGCCGCTGGAAATCGTCGAGCCGCACCGCCGGCGTTTCCGCAGGAACAAGGCGGAATATGCCGAACGGGCGGACAAGCTGCTGGCCCTGGTCGGCCTCGAGGGTTTCGCCGAGCGCTTTCCCTGGGAGCTTTCCGGCGGCATGCAGCAGCGGACATCGCTCTGCCGCGCGCTCATCCACGAACCCGCCCTGTTGATGCTGGACGAACCGTTCGCGGCTCTCGACGCCTTCACGCGCGAGGAGTTGTGGTGCGTGCTGCGGGACCTCTGGGCGCGGATCGGCTTCACCGTGGTTCTCGTCACGCACGACTTGCGCGAAGCCGCCTTCCTCGCCGACACGGTCCACGTGATGAGCGCGCGGCCGGGCCGGATCGTAGCTTCGCGCGTCATCGACCTGCCGCGCCCGCGCGAGCTCGACGTCTGCTTCGAGCCTGAGTTCGTGGATATCGTTCACGAGCTGCGCAGCCGTATCTCGGAAGTCCGGCAGTGACGCCGGCGTCGTTCCTCGAACGGACGGCCCCGTTCGCGTTCACGCTCGGCCTGTTCATCTTCTGGGAGGCGGTCTGCCAGATCTTCAGCGTCAATCCGATCATCCTGCCCGCGCCTTCCGCCATAGTCGAGGCCACGGTAACGCATTGGAAACCGCTGCTCCGGCATTCGGCGGCGACCATGTGGACGACGCTCGCCGGTTTCGC
>MPNF01000063.1 GCA_002238885.1 Alphaproteobacteria bacterium bin95
TCCTTCGCAGTACTGACGACCCGGCTGACGCCGGATATGCCGACAATCGCTTCCTCGACCCGACGGTTTATGTCCTCCTGCACTTCTCTCGGCGACGCGCCGGGCGACGGAATCGTGACGGCGATGCGCCGCACGTCGAACTCCGGATAATTCTGGACCACAAGCTGCGAGCCGGCGATCGCACCGGCGACGATCAGGAAGACCATCAGAAGATTGGCGGCAACGGGATTTGCCGCAAACCAGGCGATCGGACCCCGAGGCACAGGCGTTCCGGACCCGCCGGCGCCTCCTCCAGCGTCGGTGTTGCTCATGCGCCGCCCCCTATGCCTGAGGTTTCGCGGTCGTTACCGCAAGGCCCTCGCGGGCTCCCGGCAATGTGCCGACAACGACCCCGTCGCCCGCGTCGAAGGCTTCCACCACCCATCCGCCGTCGATCCGGCCGAGCATCCGCGGTTCGACCGAGGTCAGCGCGCCGTCCCTGACGACCCAGACTCGGTCGTTTGCCTGCGCGGCCGCTTCCGGCAACACATAGACATCCCGATGCACCGGTCCCTCGATGGAAACCTCGGCAAAGGTGCGGGGCAGCGGCCGGCCCTCGACGGGCACCTCGTCGGAGAAATTCAGGAAGAGCGACGCGAGGCGGCTCTTGGGCGCCACGACCGACGAAACCGCCGCGACTTTCGCCTGGTAAACCCCCGTCCTGGTGCGGATCAGGGCCGACCGTCCGACGACGGGCGAGAGGTGTCTGAGATCCTGTTGTTCGATGGGAGCCGTCACGCGGATCGACTCGGGCCGATAAACCACTCCCAGCGCCGCCGCCTTGCCGACCGTTTCCGCGGGGCCGGCGAGCTCGCCGACTTCGACGCTCGAAGAGACCACACGGGCATCGAAGGGGAGGGAAATCTCCGTTTTGCGACGTTGCAGTTCCGCAAGCCGAAGCGCCACGCGCGCCTTCTCCAGCTTCAGGACCGTTCCCGCAGTGTCTTCGTTCCGGGCCTCCTTCTCGCTTATTTCATGCTCGAGTCCCGCGACCTCCAACCCGGCCTGTTCGACCTTGAGCTCGTACTCCTCGGGATCGATCCTGATAAAGACTTCGTTCGCGTCTATCGAACCGCCGGGCTCGAATTTCGGCGAGACCCAGACGACGCGGCCCACAACCTCGGACATCACCGTCGCCCGTTCCTTCAGCTTTACCGATCCGGTCAGGCTCAGTGTCAACGCCTGCTCGGTTGGCTCCGGCCGAATGACGCGGACGACCGGCCTTCTTTCCTCCGTCGCCAGCGCCGACCTGTCGATACGCTCAACCCGTTCCGGCGCCCGTGCGAAATAGAGCGCAACGGCGATCGCGCCGAGAATGACGGCGAGCTGCAGATAACCGTACCATTTCGGCTTGTCGGCGTGCCCGTCGGGGCCTGCTGTGTCCTGCGGCATGGTCCACTCCGGCCTTTAAACGCACCGTGTTCAGACTATCGGAAACTCCGCTCTTTCGGAATCTCCGACATGCCGCCCGGAGGCGAAATGCATTGCCGTCGGTTATAGGCTCGGAACCGGCCGTCCGATGGACGGATTCCGGCGGGGCGCTGCGGCCGCCGGAATTACGCCCCGGCCAGCGTCGCGACGTGCGCCCCGACGCATTCCTCTAGCGCGTCCAGGTCGTAACCGCCTTCGAGCACAGCCGCGAGCCGGCCGCCGGCGTGGCGCCGGGCAGCGGCGAGCAGCCGGCGCGTGGCCCAGGCGAAATCCCCGGCGTCGAGTTCGAGCTGCGCGAGCGGGTCGGCGCGATGGGCGTCGAAACCGGCGGACACCAGGATGAGTTCCGGACGGAACGCCTCCACCGCCGGCAGCACACGCTCTTCAAAGCGCTCCCGGAACGCCTTGCCGTCCGCGCCCGGAGGCAGCGGCGCGTTGACGACCTGGCCGTGCGCCCCGCATTCCCGCTCCGCACCCGTGCCGGGATAGAGCGGCATCTGGTGCGTCGAGGCGAACAGCACATCCGGCTCGTCCCAGAAGACCGCCTGCGTGCCGTTGCCGTGATGGACATCGAAATCGACGACGGCGACCCGCCCGAGGCCATGGACCGCGCGCGCATGGGCCGCGCCCACCGCAATGCTGTTGAAGAAGCAGAACCCCATGGCGCGGGCCGGTTCGGCGTGATGGCCCGGCGGGCGCATGGCGCAGAAGGCGGTATCGGCCTCGCCTGCGATCAGTGCATCCACCGCCGCCGTCGCGGCACCGGCTGCCCGTAGCGCCGCCTCTTTCGTTCCCTGCGAGGCAACGGTGTCCGCATCGAAGCGCACATGGCCCCGCTCCGGCATGTTGGCGAGCACGAGGTCTACATATTCTGGAGCGTGGACCCGTTCCAGCGCCTCCCGCGCGGCCTGCGGCGGCTCGCGGCGTTCGAGGCCGGCGAAGGCCGGCGCGTCGAGAGCGGCCGCCACCGCTTGAGCCCGCGCCGCGCGCTCGGGATGGCCGGGACCGGTATCGTGGCCGGCGGCGGAATCGTGGACGAAGAGCAGCGCGGTCATCTCGAATCCGGCCTCCCGGCCGCTCAGAGTTGGCGATCCGCCATCATAACCCGATCGTCCGGAGGCGGGGCGCGGCTTGCCGGAGAGGCAGACCGTCTCGTTGACTTCCTCCCCGGGCGGTCCCAATTTGCCGCGCCGACCGTCGGCAGAACGGCGGCAAGAGAGCTGCCCATGACATTCATCGCGGCGCGGTTTTTGTCCTCGCTGTTCGTCTCCTTGGCCTCCGGTCCGGTAATTCTGGCGCTGGTGGCAGTCTGGCCTGCGGTTGCCGAGGCCCAGCGCCCGGCACCGGTGCGGGTGGACAAGGTCGTCGTCCAGCCGCTGGCCGAAACGGCACCGGTGTTCGGCAGGCTCGTTTCCCGGATGCACGGCGCTGTCGCCGCGCAGACCGTAGGCGCCGTTACCGAGATGCGCGTGCAGATGGGAGACCGGGTGGCCCGCGGCGACGTTCTGGCCGTGCTGGATATCGAGAAACTGACATCGGAACGTGACGCGCGGGCCGCCACGAGCGACGCCGTGGCCGCGCGCGCCGCAGCCGCCGAGGCCCGGCTTGAGCGTATCGAGCAGGAGCTCGCCCGCTACGAGAAGCTGCGCCGTTCGGCAGCCTTCAACAAGGCGCGCCTCCAGGACAAGGAGCAGGAGCGCGCATGGCTGCGGTCCGAGCTGGATGCGGCACGCGCGCAGCTCGTCCAGGCGAGGGCGAATCTGAGGCTGGCGGAAATGAAGCTCGCCCGGGGCACTGTCCATGCGCCCTATGACGGCGTGGTGACCGCGCTGCACACCGAAATCGGCTCCTACCTGAAGGAAGGCGGCGTGGTCGCGACGCTGGTGAACGACCGCGACCTGGAGATCGAGGCCGACGTCCCGGCGGCGCGTATCGCCGGTCTCGCGCCCGGCGCGGAGGTGGCTGTGCGGCTTCCGGACGGCACGAAGCATACGGCCAGGGTGAGGGCGGTGGTGCCGGACGAGAACGCCATGACGCGCACCCGCGTGGTGCGCTTCACGCCAGTCTTCGGCGCCACGACGACGCCTTTGGCCGCAAACGCATCCGCGACGGTGGTGCTGCCGGTCGGCGCCACGGCCCCGGCGCTCACCGTCCACAAGGACGCCGTCGTACGCAAAGGGCAGCAGGCGCTGGTTTTCGTCGCCAACAACGGCAAGGCGGAACGGCGCGCCGTGCGCCTCGGCCGCGCTTCAGGACAGAGATTCGAGGTGCTGGACGGCCTCGCCGAGGGCGATCTGGCCATTGTGCGCGGCAATGAGCGGCTGCGCCCCGGCCAGCCCGTCCTCGTGCCGGGCGCCAAGGGCGGCAAGGCGGGCAAGGCCGCAGCACCGAAGGCGAAGACCGGATGAACCTCGTCCGCTTCGCCATCGACCGGCCCATCGCCGTGATCGCGGCCGTGCTCATGGTCGTACTGTTCGGCCTGGTCGCGCTAGAGACGATCCCGATCCAGCTGACGCCGGACGTGCGCAAGCCGGTGATTACCGTCCAGACGCTCTGGCCGGGCGCGGCGCCGGCGGAAGTCGAGCGCGAGGTCGTCAACCGCCAGGAGGAGGTGCTGAAGGGCGTCGAGGGCCTGGAGGAGGTCGAGAGCCGGTCGGAAAACGGGCGGGCCCGCGTCACCCTCACCTTCGCCATCGGCACCAATATGGACCGCGCGCTGCTGCTGGTCGCAAACCGGCTCGACCGCGTGACCGGCTATCCCGAGGAGGCCGACCGCCCGACATTGCGCACGGCCGGTGCGGAAGACAACTCCATCGCCTGGTTCGTGCTCCAGACTGCGAAGGACAATACGCGCCCGATCCACACCTATGGCGATTTCGTCGAGGAGGTGATCCAGGACCGGCTGGAGCGCGTTGAGGGCATCTCGCGGACCGATTTCTTCGGCGGGGTCAAGCGCGAGCTGCATGTCATCGTGCTGCCGGAGCGGATGGCGCAATTCGGCCTGACCGTCACCGAGATCACGCAGAAGCTGCGGGCGGCGAACGCCTCGATCTCCGCAGGCGATGTCGAAGAAGGCAAACGGCGCTATCTCGTCCGCGCCGAGGGCGAACTGGACACGCCGGAAGCGGTGCGCGCGGTCGTGCTGCGCACGGAGGCGGACAGCGCCACCGGGCGGATCGGGCGCGTGACGGTCGGCGACATTGCCGAAGTGTCCTACGGCTATTCGGAGCCGCGCGCGCGCATCCGCAGGCTCGGCGCCAACGCGGTCGTGATGAACGCCAAGCGCGAGGCCGGGGCCAATGTCGTCGAGACCATGGAAGGCGTGCGCGCCGCCGTGGCGGAGCTGAACGAATCCCTGCTGCCCGCCGAGGGCCTCGTCATGGAGCAGGTCTATGACGAAACCGACTACATCCTGTCCGCCATCGGGCTCGTGCGGCAGAACATCGTCGTCGGCGGCGCGCTTGCCGCGATCATGCTGCTGCTGTTCCTGCGGTCCTGGCGGCCGACGCTGATCGTCTCGCTGGCGATTCCCGTCTCCGTCGTGGGCTCCTTCGTCGCCATGGCCATGCTCGGGCGGTCGCTCAACGTCGTGTCGCTCGCCGGCATCGCCTTCGCCGTGGGCATGGTCGTCGATGCGGCCATCGTGGTGCTGGAGAACATCTACCGCCTGCGCGAGCGCGGCATGGCGCCGCGCGAGGCCGCGCTGCGGGGCGCGAGCCAGGTCTGGGGTGCGATCCTGGTCTCGGCGCTGACCACGGTTCTGGTGTTCGTGCCGATCCTGGCGATGGACCTCGAGGTCGGCCAGCTCTTCCGCGACATCGCGGTGGCGATCTCCGTGTCGGTCATGCTGTCGCTCCTGGTCGCCATCACGGTCATTCCCGCGCTGTCACGCCGGCTGCTTGCCGCACGGGTCGTGACGAGCGGGCGCTTCGAACTGCCGGTGATCGACAAGCTGGCGAGCCGCTTTGCGCGCGGAACGCTCGCCTATGCCGGAGCGGTGGTGCGGAACCGCAAGGCCGCCCTGCTCTCCGTCCTGGCCATCACAATGGCTGCTGTGGCAGTCGCCTGGTGGCTGACGCCGAAGCTGGACTACCTGCCGGACGGCAGCCGCAATTTCGTGCTCGGGCGGGTGTTGCCGCCGCCTGGCTACAACCTCAGGACGAACGGCGAAATCGCGCGGGAGATCGAAGACGCGACACGCGCGCTCTGGGCTCGGGAAACCGGCCCGGAGTCCGAGCCCGGCGGGCCGCCCAAGATCGCCAATTTCTTTTTCGTGGCGCTGCCGTCCTACACCTTCGTAGGCGCGTCCTCCGTCGATCCCACAAGGCCGCAGGAGCTGGTGCCGGTCCTGCAACGGGCCTCGCTGCGCGAGCCCGGCACGTTCGGCTTCTTCACCGTGGCGTCCATCTTCGGGCGCGGCATCGGCGGCAAGCGGTCGATCGACCTCGACATTTCCGGGCCCGACCTGGAAACCGTGATGGCGATTGCCGGCAGGGCAACGGGATTGACGGCTGCGGTGCTGCCGCGCGATCAGGGCAACCAGCTTCGCCCGATTCCGGGCCTCGAACTCGGCGCGCCGGAAGTGCGTGTGCAGCCCGACCGGCTGAGGCTGGCGGACAACGGCGTGTCGGCGCGCGAATTCGCCGACACCATCGACGCCTTCAATGACGGGCTCAGGGTTGCGCGCGTGACCATCGACGGCAAACGCACCAGTCTCGTGCTCAAGGGACCGACCGACAATGTCTCCTCCACGCAGGGCATCGAGTTCCTGCCGGTGGTGACACGGAACGGCTACATCCTGCCCGCCTCCTCGCTCGCCAAAATCGAGGTGACCACCGGGCCGACCGAGATCCGGCACAAGGAGCGGGTGCGCACGGTTACATTGCAGATCCGGCCGCGCGCGCAGATGCCGCTCGAGGAGGCGATGGACCTGGTCCGCGCCGAGGTCATCGGCCCGCTTCGCGCCGACGGCCTGCCGGACGGGGTGAAGCTCCGGCTGTCCGGCGCCGCCGACCAGTTGACCGTCACCTGGAACCATATCGTCATCGACCTGCTGATCGCCGTCGCCATCGTGTTCCTGGTGATGGCGGTGCTGTTCGAGAGTTTCATCTATCCGCTGGTCATCATGGTGTCGGTGCCGCTGGCGACGGCAGGCGGCGTGCTCGGCCTTGCGGTGCTGAACCTGTTCGCCTTCCAGCCGCTCGACATGCTCACCCTGCTGGGCTTCATCATCCTGGTCGGCATCGTCGTCAACAACGCCATCCTGCTGGTCCACCAGACGCTGTTCCATATCCGCGAAGGCAACATGACGGCCGCCGACGCGATACGGGAGGCGACGAAGGACCGCCTGCGCCCGATCTACATGTCCACGCTCACCAGCATTTTCGGCATGGCCCCGCTGGTGGTGTTTCCCGGCGCTGGCTCGGAGCTCTATCGCGGGCTGGGCTCGGTGGTTCTGGGCGGGCTGTCGCTGTCGGCGGTGTTGACGCTCACCATCATCCCGCCGCTGCTCGGCCTGATCCTCGCGCCTCTGGAGGAACGGCGGCGCGAGCGCGTGGCTGCGGCGACCGCAGCGGCGGAGTGACCCTGCCGGACTTGCGACCGGCCGTGCTAAGACTCGAATGAAACGATTGTCGGAGACACTCCCCGAATGAAGTTCGGCATCTTTTACGAGCACCAATTGCCGCGCCCGTGGGCGGAGGACAGCGAGCAGCGCCTGCTGGAGGAGTCGCTCGCGCAGATCGAGCTCGCCGATGAACTCGGCTACGACTATGCATGGGAAGTCGAGCACCACTTCCTTGAGGAGTATTCCCACTCCTCCGCGCCGGAAGTGTTCCTTGGAGCGGCCAGCCAGCGCACGCGCAATATCCGCCTTGGCCACGGCGTCATCCAGCTCACTACCAACCATCCGGTCCGCGTCGCGGAGAAGGTCTCCACCCTCGACCTGCTGTCCGGCGGGCGCGTGGAGCTCGGCCTGGGCGAAGCGCAGGGGCCGGTGGAGCTCCATCCTTTCGGCGTGCAGGTGCGCTCGAAGCGCGACCGCTGGATCGAGGGCGTCAAGGCAACGATCCCGCTCTTCACCGAGACCGCCTTCGAGTTCAGCGGCGAGTTCTACAGCTACCCGAAACGCAATGTCGTGCCGAAGCCGCTCCAGAAGCCGCATCCGCCGCTCTGGGTCGCCTGCTCCAATATCGACACCATCGAGGACGCGGGGCGCTGGGGCATGGGAGCGCTCGGCTTCCAGTTCGTCTCCCCGGAGGCGGCGAAGGCCTGGGTCAACCGCTACTACCTGAACCTCACCCGCAATCTCGACAGGATCTGCGACTACCCGACCAATCCCAACATCGCCATGGTCTCCGGCTTCATGTGCTGCGAGACGGACGAGGAAGCGATCGAGAAGGCGGCCGGGTGGACCTTCTTCATCTTCTGCCTCAGCCACTACGGCAAGCACGGCATCTCCGCCCCCGGCGAGACCGACCTCTGGAAGCTCTACCAGGACTGGCGCCACACGGAGAAGGCGCAGCAGGCGCTCACCGCCGGGCTGATCGGGTCTCCGGAGACCATCCGGAAGAAGCTCCGCGCGTTCGCGGCCGCCAATGTGGACCAGGTGATCCTGCTGAACCAGGCCGGGCAGAACACGCATGACGACATCTGCGCCTCGCTGGAGCTGTTCGCCCGCGAGGTGATGCCGGAGTTCCACGCGATGGAGGACGCGCATGCGGCCTGGAAGGCGGGCGTGCTCGCCGGCGAGGTCGAGCTTGAGGAGCTCTCGGTCGAGGGCGCCCGGCGCTATGCGCACCAGAACGAGGACATCGTGCGGCTGACGCCCGAGCAGCTGAAGGCGAAGATGGCGGCCAAGGAAGCGGCCGCCGCCGCCGAATAGGAGGAACCGACCGATGCGCGCGCTCGTTCTCGAAGGCCATGGCGGGCAGGACCGGCTCGCCTTCCGCAGCGACTGGCCGGAGCCGGAGCCGGGGCCCGGCGAGGTCGTCATCCGCGTGGGGGCCTGTTCGCTCAACTATCACGATGTCTTCACCCGGCGCGGCATGCCGGGCATCAAGGTCCCGATTCCGGTCGTGCCCGGCCTCGACATTGCCGGCGAGATCGAGGCGCTCGGCGAAGGCGTCGAGGGCTGGTCCGTCGGCGATCGGGTGCTCGTGGACCCGATCTGGCCGGAACGGGGCCTGATGGGCGAAATGCTCGACGGCGGGCTGGCGGAGAAGGCGCTCTGCTCGGCCGGGCAGCTCGTGCCCATGCCGGACGGCGTGAGCTTCGCCCAGGCGGCGTCGCTGCCGGTCGCCTACGGCACGGCGCACCGCATGATGTTCGAGAACGGCCATGTGAAGGCCGGCGAGACGGTGTTGATCCTCGGGGCGTCGGGCGGCGTCGGCAATGCCTGCGTGCTGCTCGCCAAGGCCGTCGGCGCCCATGTCATCGGGGCTGCAAGCAGCCAGGAAAAGATCGACCGGCTGCTGGCGCTCGGCGCCGACGAGGGGCTGAACTACGCCGAGACCGCCTTCGAGCGCGAGATCTGGAAGCGTTACGGCAAGCCCTTCCGGCGCTCCTACGAGGGCGGCGTCGATGTGGTGGTCAACTTCACCGGCGGCGATACCTGGGTGCCCTCGATGAAGGCGCTCAAGCGCGGCGGCCGGATGCTCACCTGCGGGGCCACCGCCGGTTTCGATCCCCAGACCGACATCCGCTACATCTGGACCTTCGAGCTCCAGATCCTCGGCTCCAACAGCTGGACCGTAGACGGCCTGAAAGAGATGATGGCGGACATCGCCGCCGGGCGTCTCGATCCGCCCATCGACGTGGAACTGCCGCTTGAGGACGGCGCGGAGGGCGTGCGAATGCTGGAGGACCGCGAGGTCTTCGGCAAGATCGTGGTCGTGCCGTAGGCGAGTTTCCGGCATATAGCCGCTCGCCGAGTCCGATGGACCGGTGGCGAAGGTCTCGGCGCGCATCGCCGGCGAGGACGGCAGGCAAAAGGCGGCCAACGCGGCGGAATAAATGGCGATTGAGGAGTCCCACTCGTGAATGTTTGGGCTGAAGTATATCGTCATGCCGGCTTCAAGCCGTATTTCTCTTCGAGAGCTTCGACAAGATATGACAGTTCTCGCGCGCCAGCCGCAGCCGTTAACAGGCGTTGCCAACTCACGCGACGCAGCAAGCCTGATACGCGGCACGCTTCGATTGCCGCCTCCCATTGTCTTCCCGCTTTGCCATTCGGGAGGAATTCCGGATTGCGCGCGTCGTACACAACAAGTACGTGCCTGCCGGAGGTATCGACAGTGCCCTTGGGAGTCACTGTGGCGGCCAGCGCATTTCGTCCCAGTTGATAGACGTTTCGCAAAGGACACAGGAGATGGTCCCGGTCTGCCGGCCAATCGAAGAGCCCGGGCAGATACCGCCAGTATTGAACGCCGATTTCGCTCAAGGCGCAGCGTTCACGGCGTCCATGCTGAACTCGATAGCTTCCGTCGCAATGTTGTTGGGGATAGGTCTTGTCCCCCGGTTTCAGATTAGGTCGCGAGCACATACCGAATTCGCGCTCCGTAAATTTGCACTCAATAGCAACCTTCCCTGCCAAACCATGAAGCAATACATCGATACTCGTTGGTCTCGGTTCTCCCAGACAACCCGGTTCTTGCTCGAAGTCCAGTCGTACCCCTTTCAAATCCGGGAAGAACGCCGGCATTCCACAGTCGGCGGATACGTCTTTCAACAGATCGAGCCGGTCAAAAGCACGGATCGCCCCGAATACGCTTTGCGTAAGGGCCTGAGAACTCTTGAGGCTACCAAACCAACGGTGCCGCTGGGGTCCGGGAATAGCAGCGATGACCTTGCGCGCCCTCGCCTTATCCTCCGGAACAAGAATATTCGCGGCGACGAACCGCTTGTCTAGAACCGGGGGGCGCTTTTGCCGACCCCCGCTGTCAAGCTCGTCTCGATGATGCCGGTCAGCCCACGCCCACAGGGATCGGCGCACAGACGCTTCATAGGCGTTGTACTTCATCGCGACTCCTTTTATCCCGTCGGGCGTAGAGGTGTCGCTAACACGGATGCCCGATCCTGCAACTGGCTGGTCTATTCCGCCAATTCGGGCATGTTGGCGGCCCGGCTCGCCAGCGGGATTTCGGTCATTCGGGCGACATCCCCGGCGGCGGCTACCGCCTCCCCGGTGGTGACGCCGCAATCGACCTGCATGGCATTGAGGAAGCTGACGATATCCTCCGTCGGCAGGTTGCCGACC
>MPNF01000064.1 GCA_002238885.1 Alphaproteobacteria bacterium bin95
TCAATCAACGGCATGATCTACATGCGCGGCCAGGCCCGCGACTATGACGGCTGGCGCCAGCGCGGGCTGGAGGGCTGGGACTGGGATTCGGTGCTGCCCTACTTCATCAGGGCGGAAGACAATGAACGCGGCGGGGATGCGCTGCACGGCGCGGGCGGTCCGCTCAGGGTCTCGGACGTGCCGGCCGAATGGGAGCTGCACCGCGCCATGGTGGACGCCGCTGTCGAGGCCGGCATCCCCGCCAACCCGGACTTCAACGGGCCCGAGCAGGAGGGCACCGGCTTCTACCAGTTCACCGGCTCGCGCAAGCGGCGCTGGAGTTCGGCGAAGGCGTACCTGGCTCCGGCGAAAAAGCGGCCGAACCTGCACATCGAAACCGCCGCCCAGGCGCGCCGCCTGCTGATCGAGGACGGTCGCGCGGCGGGTATCGAATACCAGACGCTTGGGGGGCCCAAGCGGGCGCGGGCGCGGCGCGAGATCGTCGTCTCCGGCGGCGCGTTCGGCTCGCCCCACCTGCTCCAGCTCTCCGGCATCGGCCCGGCCGAGCATCTCGCCGAAATGGGCATCCAGCCGCTGCGGGACCTGCCCGGCGTCGGCGCCCATCTCCGCGACCATTTCAACACCTATATTGGCTTCCGCTGCACCCGGCCGGTGACCGCCAACGACCTGGCGCTGAGCCTCCCGCGCCGCCTCGCCGCCGGGGCGCGCTACGTACTCTTTGGCGACGGGCCGCTCACCAGCACGGGCATCTGCGCCGGCGCCTTCGTGCGCAGCGACCCGCGCCTCGACGGCCCCGACCTCCAGATCAACATGCTGAGCTGGAGCGCAGCGCGGCGCACATCCGACACGATCGTGCCGCATCCTTTTTCCGCCTTCACGCTAAGCCCTGTGCACCTGCGCCCCGATTGCGACGGCTCGGTGCGGCTGAAGAGCCCGGACCCGCTGGCGGCCCCGGCAATCCGCTACGAGTTCCTGCGCAGCGAATACGACCGGCAGGCGATCCTCTACGGCATGCGCCTGTGCCGGAAGATCGCCGGACAACCCGCGCTCAAGCCCTTCATGGCGGAGGAAGTGCTGCCCGGCCCGGACTGCGAGAGCGACGAGGACCTGCTGGCCGACGTGCGGGCGCGCGCCGTCGCCAACTACCACCCGGTCGGCACCTGCCGCATGGGCCCGGAGGCCGATTCCGCAACCGACGCAAGACTGCGCGTGCATGGCATCGCCGGCCTGCGCGTCGCCGACGCCTCGATCATGCCGGCCATCGTCGCCGGCAACACCAACGCGCCCAGCATCATGATCGGCGAAAAGGCCGCCGCGATGGTGCTGGAGGACGCGCGGTAACGCCTTGGCCCCCTACCCGACCGCGATGTCGAGCCAGCCGAGGGGGGTGACGGTGGCGCGGTCTCCGGGGCGGAGGACGACAGTGGTGGTGTCGCTCTCGACGACTACGGGCCCTTCCAGCGCCTGGCCCGGCCTGAGCGCGGCGAAATCGTGGACCGGCGCCTCCAGCCAACCGCCCATATGGACCTGCCGGCGCGCGCGCGGCGCGGTATCCGAGCCTGCATCGGGCACGCGCTCTTCCGGCAGGCCCGGCAGGCGCCCGATCGCTGCGGCGCGGGCGTTCACCAGCACCACATCGTCCTCGCGCAGCGCATAGGTGAACAGCGCCTCATGGCGGTCGTGGAAGCGCTCCGCAATCCGGTCCAGCAGGTCGTCGGCCGACCAGTCGAGGCCGTCCAGCGTGACGTCCACCTCGAAGATCTGCTCGCCATAGCGCATGTCGGCGGTGCGCTGGACCGCGACCTCGCCGGAATGGCTGGCAGAAAGCCGCTCGCGGGCGGCGCTTTCCAGCTCGTCGAACACGCTGCGCACCGCGGCGGCGTCGAGGGCCGCCGCATCGCCGATATGGGTGCGCGAGGCCTCGAAGCGCAGGTCCGTCGCCAGCATCCCCCAGGCCGACAGCACGGAAGCCACCCTCGGCACCACCACCCGGGAAATGTCCAGCTGGCGCGCAACATCGGTGATGTGGATGCCGGCGGCCCCGCCGAAAGAGAGCAGCGCGAAGCGGCGCGGGTCCACGCCCCGCCGCACGGAAACCAGGCGGATGCCCTCGGCCATGTTGGTGTGCACGACGCGGTGAACGCCCTCGGCCGCCGCCATTCGATCCACCCGGAGTTCGGCCGCAAGACCGTCCAGGGCCGCCTCCGCCGCCCCGGTGTCAAGCCGCTCGCGCCCGCCGAGGAAGTTGGCCGCGTCGAGGAACCCCAGCACCAGGCTCGCATCGGTCACGGTCGGCGATGCGCCGCCGCGCCCGTAGCAGGCCGGGCCCGGGTCGGCGCCGGCGCTCTGCGGGCCGACATGCAGCACGCCGCCCGCATCCACATGCGCGATCGATCCGCCGCCCGCGCCGATGCTGGCGATGTCGAGCGAAGAGAGCGCGATGCGCTCCCCGGCAATGCCCCGGTCCGAGGAGAGCGCCGCCTCGCCGCCCGAGATGAGCGAAATGTCGGTGCTGGTGCCGCCCATGTCGAACGGGATGAGGTCGCCCATGCCGAGCAGCCGCGCGGAATAGCGCGCGCCTGCGACGCCGCCGGCCGGCCCCGAAAGCACCGTTCCCGCCGCAAGACGCACCGCCTCTTCGAGCGGCGCGACGCCTCCGTGGCTCAGGATGATGAGCAGCGGCCCGGCATATCCGTTCTCCTCCAACCGGGCGGCAAGGCGGCCGAGATAGCCGGAAAGGGCGGGGCCTACATAAGCGTTGACCACTGTGGTCGAGACGCGCTCGAACTCCTTGATCTGCGGGAACACATCGGAGGAGAGCGACAGGTAAGCCTCCGGCATCGCCCGGCGCACAGCATCGGCAGCCGCACGCTCGTGCGCGTCGTCGCACCAGGCGTGCAGGAAGCAGATGGCGACCGAATCGACGCCCTGCCCGCGCATCGTCTCCACCGCCTCCTCCAGGGAGCCTGGATCGAGAGGCGTCTCGACGGCGCCGTCGGCGCGCAGCCGTTCCGTGACGCCGAGCCTCCTGCGGCGCGGCACCAGCGGATCCGGCGGCGCCAGGCGGAGATTGTAGCGGTCCGGCTTCAGGCCCTCGCGCATCTCCAGCACGTCGCGGTGGCCCCCGGTGGTCAGCAGGCCGACCGTGGCGCCCTTGCGCTCCAGGATGGCGTTGGTCGCAACCGTGGTGCCATGCACGATCCGCTCGGTGCGGCCGAGCAGGGTCGCAACGTCGAGCCCCATCGTCCCGGCCAGGCGTTCGAGCCCGTCCAGCACGCCGACGGACTGGTCCGCCGGCGTCGAGGGCGCCTTGGCGATCCGGGTCTCGCCCTCGCGGTCCACGGCGACGAGGTCCGTAAAGGTGCCGCCAATATCGATACCGATCCGGTACTCGGTCCCGGATTCATTCATGTTCCCATACCCCTCCTGGCCGCCACCCCGCGGCGGCGGCACTGTAGCAAACTAACGGGCGGGCGGTATCCGGCGCGCGACGGCGCGGGGTCAGGTGGACCATCGGTACGCGATCGAGACGGCGGCGCCGGCGAGACACGCCCCGATGAGACGCCGGTCCCGGAACCCGCGAGGGTGGGTGCGTATATGAATGACGAAGAAGAGGACGCAAAGCAGCGCGACCCAGATCGCGACGGTATCGGCCCAGGCATCGAGCTGGGCCCACCATCCGTCGTGAGTCTGTTGCGGCTCGGACAAGGCGTCGGTTCCCCCGGATTTGCCAACTACAACTTGCCTCGCAGCGTTGAGTCAGGCCTCGGAAACTGCAATATGCATTTTGCCGCCGATGTCGATGCCGATCCGGCGTTCGGTCCCGGATTCGCCCACATCCCCTGCCCCTCCCGACCGCCGCGGGACTGTAGCAGACTCTTGGGCGGGCGATATCCGGCGGGAACGGAAAATCGGCGCGGCGGTTATGAGGGGTGACGCCCCCCGCTTGACTTGGCCTGCGGGGTCGGAAACCATCGGACAAGCGGGTCTTGGATGACCCGGCCGGATAGCAGCCGACGCTACAGCGGGATGTCGAAGCTGAAAACGGCAACTGGCGAAACCGCCCTTCAAGGGGACCTCGCTTACCAGGCGGAAAGCCTGCAGGGCGTTTCCCGCACCTTTGCGCTTACCATTCCCCAACTGCCCGCCGGACTGCGGGACGCGGTGGGTAATGCCTATCTGCTCTGCCGCATCGCAGATACCATCGAGGACGAAGCCGCCCTCTCCGCAGTACAGAAACGTGAGTTCTCCGAACGCTGGGTCGGCGTTGTCGAAGGCGGCGAGGACGCAAGGGCCTTTGCTGACGATCTCGTTGTCCAGCTGACCCGTTCGACGACCGGGGCCGAGCGCGACCTGATCGCCAACGTTCCCCGCGTCATGCGGGTCACGGACAGCTTCTCCGCCCCGCAACGGCAGGCAATGTTGCGCTGCGTAAGGATCATGACGCACGGCATGGCCGAGTTCCAGGACGGGGCCAGCCTCGAAGGGTTGAGCGACCTCTGGCACCTCGACCGCTATTGCTACTTCGTTGCGGGCGTCGTCGGCGAAATGCTGACGGAGCTGTTCTGCGACTATTCCGACGAGATCGACGCGAGGCGCGAGGAGCTCTTCGCATTGTCGGCCTCCTACGGACAGGGCCTCCAGATGACCAACATCCTGAAGGACATATGGGAGGACCGGAGCCGCGGGGCGTGCTGGCTGCCGCGAAGCGTCTTTCTCTCGGCCGGCTTCGATCTTCGCTCGCTCTCGCCGGGCGAGGCCGATCCGGGGTTCATCGAAGGGCTCAACAGGCTGATCGCGATCGCCGGCCAGCATCTTGCCAATGCGCTTCGATACATCCTGCTGATCCCTGCGCACGAGACCGGCATCCGCCGCTTTTGCCTGTGGTCGCTGGGAATGGCGGTGCTCACCCTGCGCCGAACCTACACGACGCCCGCATTCGGGAGCGGCCAGGAGGTCAAGATTTCGCGGCG
This sequence comes from Alphaproteobacteria bacterium bin95, assembly GCA_002238885.1. Taxonomy (GTDB): domain Bacteria; phylum Pseudomonadota; class Alphaproteobacteria; order Bin95; family Bin95; genus Bin95. Next base: position 4,974 of record MPNF01000064.1, read on the forward strand.
CGCCGTAAAGACAGTGGTCGTGACCACCAGTGCGCTGGCGCGATTCGATGCAGCCCTGAAAATTCTGTTCACCGGTCTCGGTCGCGGTCTTCCCCGCGTCCCGGAAACGGCATATCCCCCCGCGTGATTCCGCGACATCACCGAGAATCGGAGGCGTACACGGTGCGATTGTTCCGAAAAGACGCAAACCGTCGTGCGCGCGCACCGGCGCTTCGGCTCCTCGTTGCCGTCCTTCCTGCCTGCCTCGGCCTTGCCCCGGCCGCGGCCGAAGATATCGAGGTCGAACTGTCGGGCCGGTTCAGCATCGAGAGCCGGTGGTATCCGGACAGCGCGCTCCACCCCGGCCAGCGTTCACATGCGGGCGGCTTCACGGCGAAGCCGGAACTCTATGCAGAGGACGAGGAGGGCCGCAGCCTCACGATCTCGCCCTTCTTCCGCTACGACAGCGCCGACCCGCGCCGCACCCATGTCGACCTCCGCGAAGCCTTCCTGTTGCTCTACGGCGAGGCTGGCGACGGGGAGTGGGAGCTGCGTCTCGGCGTGGACCGGGTCGCCTGGGGCGTGGCGGAGGTGCGCAATATCGTCGATATCGTCAACCAGACGGACCTGATCGAGCATCCCGACGAAAAGACCAAGCTCGGCCAGCCCATGGCGCACGGCACCTGGTCGGCGGACTGGGGCGCGCTGGAACTGTTCCTCCTGCCCTGGCACCGGGAGCGCACCTATCCGGGCCGCGCCGGCCGGCTGCGCAGCGAATTCGTCGTGGACAGTGACAAGACGACATACGACAGCGCCGCCGAGGAACGGCACATGGACTGGGCGCTGCGCTACACCGGTAGCTTCGGCCTTGTCGATCTCGGCCTCAGTTGGTTCGACGGTCAGAACCGGGAGCCGTCATTGCGGCCCGTGCTGGGCGGTGCTGGCAGGCTCGTCCTGCACCCTCACTACGAAAAGATCCGCCAGTTCGGGCTGGACGCGCAGCTCACCACCGGGCCCTGGCTGTTCAAGCTGGAGGCCATCCGGCGCCTCGGCGCGAGCAACCGCTTCGTCGAGGAAGACGATTACGGCGCGTGGATAGTCGGCGGCGAGCACACCTTGTATTCCGTCTTCGACACGGACGCCGAAATCAGCCTGCTGGCGGAATGGTACCGGGACGGGCGCGGGCCCGAGCGCGCGACCAATGCGTTCGAGAACGACCTGTTCCTCGCTGCCCGTCTGGCCCTGAACGATGTCGAGGGCACCGAGTTCATCGTCAGCGTGATCGAGGACCTTGACCATGCCGGACGGGCCTTCGGCTTCGAGGCAAAGCGGCGGTTGGACGACAACTGGTCGGTGAAACTCGAGGGCACGGCCTTCCACGGCGTCGACTGGCAGGCGGACGCCCTCTACGACGTGCGCCGCGACAGCTTCATCGCCGTGAGCTTCGTTTACAACCTGTAGCCGCCGACAAGGCGCGCGGCGAAAGCCGCCACCGCCGGCATCACGGCTTCCCCGGCCTCGCGCCAGGGGGCATGGCCGCAACCGGGCAGCAGCACGACCTCCGACGGGCCGGACACCTGTGCGGCAATGCGGTCGGTCTGTGCGCGGGTTCCATAAGGGTCAGCCTCGCCCTGGAAGGCCAGCAGCGGCGCGGTCACTTTCGGCAGGTAGCTTTCGATGTTCCAGTCGCGGAAGCGCGGGTCGAGCCAGGCCAGGTTCCAGGCATCGAAGGTCCCGGCGGCGTCCCGGTGCCAGCGGGCAAGCCGTTTGTCGAGGCCGCCGCTGTCGAAGGCGCGCCGGGCCTCCACGATGGCGCGGATCGAGCACTCCTCGACGAAGACATGCGGGGCCATGACAACCAGCCCGGCCACGGCGTCCGGAAACGCGCCGGCATGAATAAGCGCGATGGAGCCGCCATCGCTGTGGCCGACGAGCAGGGGCCGTTCGATATCGAGGGCCGCCAGTATCGCCGGCAGGCGCCCTTCGGCCTCGACATGCATGTAATCGAGCGCGAATGCGCCGCCGGCCGGCAGCGACGAGCCCCCATAGCCGAGGCGGGAATAGACCAGCGCAGCCGCGCCCGTCTCCGCCGCCACCCGGTCCGGAAAATCGCGCCAGAGGGCGGCCGAGCCGAGCCCTTCGTGCAGGAACACCGTAACCGGCAAGGCCGGGTCGCCCTCGATCCGGCGGTATTCGATTTCGCCGTCGTCGAGGGCGAGCCGGCCGTCCAGGACCGGCGGACCGCTCATGCCCTGAGCTTGTACCGCTGGATCTTGCCCGTCGCCGTCTTCGGCAGTTCGTCCACGAATTCGACCCAGCGCGGATATTTGTAGGACGCCAGCTGACCGCGCACGAAGTCCTGGAGCTCCACCGCCCCGGCCTCCCTGCCCTCCTGCAGAACGACGAAGGCCTTGGGCTTGATGAGGCCATCCGGGTCCGCCGCGCCGACCACCGCCGCCTCCAGCACCGCCTCGTGCTTCAGCAGCGCGCCTTCGACCTCGAAGGGCGACACATAGATGCCGCCGACCTTGAGCATGTCGTCGTCGCGGCCCGCAAAGGCGTAAACGCCGTTCTCGTCGCGGGTGTATTTGTCGCCCGTGCGGGTCCATGCGCCCCTGAAGGTCTGCGTCGAGCGCGCCCGCCGGTTCCAATAGAACACCGCGCTGGTCGGCCCCTTGACTTCGAGCGCGCCGAGCGCGCCAGCCTCCTCGATCACCCGGTCGTCATCGTCCACCAGACGGGCCTCATAGCCCTCCACCGGGCGCCCCGAAGCCCCCGGCGCGATGTCGCCGACACGGTTGGTGATGAAGATATGCAGCATCTCGGTCGAGCCGAGGCCGTCCAGTATGTCCACGCCGACGGCCTCCTGCCAGCGGCGCAGGATTTCGGGCGGCAGCGCCTCGCCGGCCGAAACCGCAATCCGCAGCCCGTGCTCGCCCGGCCCCGGCGCCTCGCCGCTCGCCAGCAACATGGCGAACAGGGTCGGCACGCCGAAGAAGATCGTGGGCCGGGCCTCGCGCAGCAGGCGGCAGATCGGCCCGGGCTCCGGCGGCCCTTCGAGCAGCACAGCTGTCGCTCCCGCCGCCATCGGGAAGGTCAGGCCGTTGCCGAGCCCGTAGGCGAAGAACAGCTTGGCGGCGGAAAACAGCACGTCGTCTTCGCTCACGCCCAGCGTCGGCCCGGCATAGAGGTCCGCCGTGCGCGCCATGTCGCCATGCAGGTGCACCGCGCCTTTCGGCTGGCCCGTCGTGCCCGAGGTGTAGAGCCAGAAGCACATCTCGTCCTCGACGGTGTCGGCTGCGGCGAAAACGGGGCTCTCGCCCGAGATCGACCGCGTCAGCTCGTCGCCGTCCAGAATTATGCGGTCGTGGAGGCCCTCGAAGACCGGGGCGAGATTCGCCGAAACGAAGGCCGCCTGCGCGCGTGCGTCGCGCAGCATGAAGGCGTAGTCGTCGCGGGTAAGCCGTGTATTGACCGGAACCGGCACGACACCGGCCTTGATGGCGCCGAGAAAGCAGGTGTGGAAGTCCGCCGTGTCGTTGAGGCAGAGGAGGATGCGCTCCTCGCGCCGGATGCCGAGCGTGGCAAGCGCATGCGCGAACCGGCTCGTCGCAGCCTCGATATCCGCATAGCTGTGGGCGCCCCGGCTGTCGATCACTGCCGCCTTCGCGCCGCGCCCGGCCGCGAGGTTGCGCCCGATCAGGTCCGCCGCCGCATTGTACCCGGCCATTGCGCTCACGCCTCCGCCATTGCGGATTCATACCACGCGCGCGCCCAGTCCGCCGCCTCGTCCTCGGGCAGCAGGCCGGAAGACGCATTATGGCGCATCGGCTCGCCCACGCGCCTTGCGCCGAGCTCGCTCAGGATCCGGTCGAAGGTCATGCCGCCGCCGCAGAAGGTGCGCGCATAGGTCATGTCGCCGAGCGCGAACAGGCCGTAGCGGACATGGGCGAGGTCGGGCCGCTCGCGCTCCAGCGCATCTGCAAGCGCCTGGCCGTTGTCCGGCACGTCGCCCTGGCCGTAGGTGGAGCTGACGACAAGGTAGAGGCCGGGCGCGGCGAAGGCGCCCGCGTCGAGATCGTCCATCGGCTGGAGCTCCACCTGCACGCCCTCGTCCTCCAGCGCGGCCTGGACTTCCTCGGCGACGAGATCGGCCGTGCCGGTCATCGTTGCGACATAGATGGTGACAGTGCTGCTCATATCCTGCATTATAATTCCTGTAATGGATGCCGCCAAGGAAAACCTCGCCGCGCCGCTCGGCGCAAGGCTGCGCACGCTCCGGGCCGCGCGCGGGATGAGCCGGCGCATTCTGGCGCGGGACAGCGCGGTATCGGAACGCTATCTCGCGGAGTTGGAGAACGGAAGGGCGAACCCGTCCATAGGCGTGCTGGCCCGCATCGGCGGGGCCATAGGTGTGGACCTTGCAGCACTGTTCTCGCCTCCGTCCCACGACGCCGCAGCCGCCCTGCTGGAGCGGCTCGGCCCCGAGGACCGGGCCGCCGCCCGCGCGCTGCTGGAACGCCATTTCGGCCGGACTGCCGACAAGGCGGAACGGATTGCGCTTGTAGGCTTGCGGGGGGCCGGGAAAACGACGCTCGGCCGGTTGCTGGCGAAACGTCTCGACTGGCCTTTCGTCGAACTTACCCGCGAGATCGAAAGGGATTACGGCGCCGATGTCGCGGAAATCCTGGCCCTGTCGGGCCAGCCCGGCCTGCGGCGGCAGGAGTGTCGGGCACTCAATCGGCTCGTAGAGGACCGGGAGCGCGCGGTGATCGCCACACCCGGCGGCATCGTTGCCGAAGCCGCAAGCCTCGACCTGCTTTTCGCCCGGACCCATACCGTCTGGCTGACCGCTTCGCCCGAAGAGCACATGGCCCGCGTCGCCGCCCAGGGCGACCGCCGTCCGATGGCCGACAACCCGGAAGCGATGGCGGATCTGCGCGCGATCCTCGCCGCCCGCAGCCCCGACTACGCCCGCTCCGACGCCCGCCTCGATACCTCCGGCCGCCCGCTCGAAGACTGCCTCGACGACCTGGAGCGCACCGCGCGCCGCATGGTCCGCGGAGGGTTGACCCCGGCCGGACAGGAAATATAGTGCATATATGATCGACAATACGCTCATCGCCTACGACCGCGACCCGGACGATTACCGCCACTGGTCGCTTGCTATCGAGGGAGCCGTCGCGACGCTCACGCTCAGGGTGGATGAAGACGGAGGCCTCCGTCCGGGCTACCAGCTCAAGCAGAACTCCTACGATCTCGGCGTGGATATCGAGCTGAACGACGCCCTCGACCGCCTGCGCTTCGAGCATCCGCAGGTCCGCGCAGTCATCGTGACCAGCGGCATGGAGCGCATGTTCTGCGCCGGCGCAAACATCTACATGCTCGCCGGGTCAAGCCATGCGGCGAAGGTCAATTTCTGCCGCTTCACCAACGAGACCCGCAACTTCATGGAGGATACGAGCCGGCGGTCCGGCATCGCCTTCATCGCGGCCTGCAACGGCACGGCGGCTGGCGGCGGCTACGAGCTGGCGCTGGCCTGCGACGAGATCTGGCTGGTGGACGACCGGTCGAGCGCAGTCAGCCTTCCGGAAGTCCCCCTGTTGGGCGTGCTGCCGGGCACGGGCGGCCTGACGCGCATCACCGACAAGCGCCGCGTGCGCCGCGACCTCGCCGACGTATTCTGCACCGATCCCGACGGGGCGCGCGGGCGCCGCGCGCTCGAATGGGGCCTGGTGGA
>MPNF01000065.1 GCA_002238885.1 Alphaproteobacteria bacterium bin95
TCCGCCAAGGCGGAGACCGAGCGCGTCGCCATTGCCGGGGGCCGGGTCGTCATGGCGCCGGAAACGCTGGCGCTGATCCGGGCGGGCGAAATCGGCAAGGGCGACGTGCTGGGCGTCGCGCGCCTCGCCGGTATCATGGCCGCCAAGCGCACGGCGGACCTGATCCCGCTCTGCCACCCGCTGGCGCTGACCTCCGTCGCCGTCGATCTGACCGCCGACGAGGCCGGCTCGGCCGTGGAGATTACCGCGACCTGCCGGCTGAAGGGCCGGACGGGGGTCGAGATGGAGGCGCTGACCGCCGTCTCGGTGGCGGCGCTCACTGTCTATGACATGTGCAAGGCGGTGGACCGCGGCATGAGGGTCGAGGCCGTGCGCCTGCTGCGCAAGGAAGGCGGCAAGTCCGGCACCTGGACCGCGCCGGCGTGATCCCGGTCGCCGAAGCGATCGCCCGCGTTCTCGCGGAGGCACGGCCTCTGCCTGGGGAAATGGTCTCGCTCGGCGACGGGCTCGGCCGTGTGCTGGCGGAAGACCTTGCGTCCCGGCGCACCCAGCCGCCGGCGGCGGTCTCCGCCATGGACGGCTATGCGGTGCGCGCGGAAGACGTGGCCCGGACCCCGGCGGAATTGCGCATCGTGGCGGAGATCGCCGCCGGAGCGGCCTGGACGGGCGAGGTCGGGCAGGGCGAGGCGGCGCGAATCTTCACCGGCGCGCCGGTTCCCGAGGGAGCCGACGCCATCGTCATCCAGGAGGATTGTGAGCGCGCGGGCGACCTTGTGTCGGTGCGCGAGGCAGCGAAGGCCGGCGCCTTTGTCCGCCCGGCGGGGCTCGACTTCGCGGAGGGCGACGTGCTGTTGCGAGCCGGGCGGCGGCTCAACGCGCGCGATATCGGCCTCGCCGCGGCGATGAACCGGCCGTGGCTGCCGGTCGCGCGCCGCCCGCGCGTGGCCCTGCTGGCGACGGGGGACGAGATCGCCTTGCCGGGAGAGCCGCTCGGGCCCCAGCAGATCGTCAGCTCCAGCGGGCCGGGTCTTGCGGCGCTCGTCGCGGAAGCAGGCGGCGTGCCGGTCTCGCTCGGCGTGGCGGAGGACAGCACGGCCTCGCTGCGCGCCCGCGCTGCGGGGGCCGAAGGGGCGGACATCCTCGTGACCATGGGCGGGGCGTCGGTCGGCGAGCACGATCTTGTGCAGGAGGCGCTGGCCTCAGACGGCCTCGAAGTCGATTTCTGGCGCATCGCCATGCGGCCCGGCAAGCCGCTCATGTTCGGCCGCATGGGCGGGTCACTGGTATTGGGGCTGCCCGGCAACCCGGTCTCGGCCTTCGTCTGCGCGCTGCTGTTCCTGCGGCCCCTGATCGACGCAATGCTGGGCCTGCCGGCCGGGCCGCCCGCGCGCGAGCCGGCCCGGCTCGGGACGGAGCTGGCCGCGAACGACCGGCGCGAGGACTATCTGCGCGCCCGGCTTGCCCCGGACGGCGAGGGCCTGCCGGTCGCCACGCCCTTCGCGCGCCAGGACAGTTCCATGCTGGCGCGATTCGTGGAGGCCGACGCGCTTCTGGTCCGTGCCCCCCACGCCCCGCTGGCCAGCGCCGGCGACCTCGTCGAAATCATCCGCCTGTGAGGCGCTACCTGCCGCTCCGCAGTTCTGGGGGCGGGTATTCCCGGAGCGCGAAGTCGAGGCTGTCGCGCCCGCAGTTCATCCGCTTCATGTTGAAGCGCAGGTGGCCCGCCTTGCGCCTGCGCCAGAACCCGCCGAAGGCGACCACGATCCAGGGGAAGGATGGCGCCGGCGGCGCGAAATGGATGAGAAGCTCGTTGCGGCTGAGCAGCGACTGCTGGCGGATTGTGCGGATGCCGGACCAGTCCCGGTGGGGAATGTCGAAAATCGGGAAGGCGATCCCGCTCCGGTCGAAGACGACCGCGGGCAGATGGGCGCGGCGGACGATCCAGGCCGCATAGCAGGAGATGCCGCCCAGCAGCGCCGCCAGCAGCGCCGCCATAGCAAGCGGCGGACCCTGCTTGCCGGCCATCAGGCCGTTGACCAGCAGCGCCAGCAGGCCGATCGACACGAGCCCGGCGGCGACCGCCAGCATGACATAGGTGGGCCGGTAGTAGTAGATCGTCATGGGCTGGCCTATAGCCGGGCGCGTGTTCGGGAGCAAGCAGGGGTTGCCCTCGCGGGCGTGAGCTGTCGCCCGCGTCCGAAGGTATCAGAACCTATGCCCTTGGTTTATTGCGCCCCCCTTTCCCATATCTCGCTCCGTTGGCACATACTCTTTCGCTTGACGCCTGTTCCGAACTAATGTAGAACAACGATACCGGTGTCCGGTTCGTATAAGGAACATTGCTGGAGGGAACGGCAGCATGTTGACGAGGAAGCAGAACGAATTGCTGCTGTACATCTCGCAGCAGATTTCCAAGGACGGTGTGTCGCCTTCCTTCGACGAGATGAAGGATGCGCTTGGCCTCAAGTCGAAATCGGGCGTCCACCGGCTGGTGACGGCGCTGGAGGAACGGGGATTCATCCGCCGGTTCGCGAACCGCGCCCGCGCGCTCGAGATCGCGCGCTTGCCGGAAGCCGAGGCGTATGAGGGCCGGGGCCGCACGGGGCGGCCGGCTTTTCGCGGCTTCCGCCGGCGTCTCGATCCGGCCGACACGGTGCAGAACGAACTGCCGCTCTACGGGCGCATCGCCGCCGGAACGCCGATCGAGGCGCTGCGCGACCCGGACAGCACGGTGGCCGTGCCGCAGGGCATGATCGGCAGCGGGCGCCACTATGCGCTCGAGATCGCAGGCGACTCGATGGTCGATGCCGGAATCATGGATGGCGACACGGTCATCATCCAGGAGTGCGAGGAAGTGGAAAGCGGCGCCATCGTGGTCGCGCTGGTCGATTCCGAGGAGGCGACGCTGAAAATCTGGCGCCCGGCGAACGGTCGCGTGGTGCTGGAAGCGGCCAACGACGCCCATCCGGCACAGGATTACGATCCGGAACAGGTCCAGGTCCAGGGCCGGCTGGTCGGGCTGCTGCGGGACTACTAGTCCGCGGGCCGGGACCCGGCGAGCGCGACCCAGGGCCGCCGGCCACGGCGGTCCCAGTCGGTCTCTACAACCGGGCCCTCGGACGTGAAGCGGATTGAATGCGCGCCCAGCCGGCGCAGGCGTTGCCGGTCCACGATCAACACGTCGTCCGCGCAGTAGCGCCGCCGGGCCCGGCGGGAGACCGTCACCGCCGACAGCACGATTCCGACGCGCCGGCAGTCCTCCTCCAGTGCTTCGTGGCGCAAGACGATCGCGAGTCCGTCCGCCGCACAGCCGAGCGGGTCGCAGGAAAGGCCGGGGCTGCCGGGCGTAGTGGAGCCCGGTTTTTCGGCGCCTGCAGCTTCCATCCACACCCGGCCCCGCACCAGTGGGTGCTAACTATCTGATATAGCGCCGTTTTTTCTCCTGAAAACTTCCATCCGGGGAGCTGAATTGCAACTGCTTGTTCCCCGGCTGCCACGGGACGCGGGAGAAATCGCATGTCCAGAACCATCCTTACCGAGGCCCGCGTCAGGGCGCTCAAGCCCCGCAAGACGATCCGTGACGTCCGCGACGCCAAGCTCAAGGGCTTCGGCATCCGTGTGTCGCCCTCGGGCCGCAAGCGGTTCTTTATCCAGTGCCAGCACAAGGGAGAACGTATCTGGAAGATCGTCGGCGATTCCGGCTCCATGAGCGTCATGGAAGCACGGGCTTCGGCTACCGAAATGCTTGCTCTCATCCGGCGCGGCGAGGAAGCGCCTGCGTCTCGAGGCGAAACCCTCTTCGAAGCCGTCGCCGAGATGACGTTCCGGCGCTACGAACGGGTCTGGAAGCCCGGGACCCTCGAAGTCAACCGGGGATATCTGCGCAAGCAGCTGCTGCCGCATTTCTCCGGGCGTGACATCGCCGACATCGACCGGCAGGAGGTGCGGAACTGGTTCGCCCGCCTGCGCGCGACACCGGTCGCCGCAGACAGATCCATGCCGGTTCTCTCCGTCATCATGAGGGAGGCCGAACGGATGGGCATGCGCCCCGAGGGCACCAATCCCTGCGGGGGCATCAAACGCTACCGCCGCAAGGGCCGGGAGCGTTTCCTCTCCGACGATGAAATCAGCCGCCTGTCCGCGAGGCTCTCAGCGCATGAGGCGCGATGGCCTCAACACGTCGCCGTCATCCGCCTGCTGCTGCTCACGGGCTGCCGCAAGGGCGAAATCCTGACGCTGCAATGGTCGGACTATCGCGACGGCAACCTGTTTCTGCGCGACAGCAAAACCGGACCCAGAACGGTCTGGCTTTCGGGACCGGCCCGGTCTGTCCTCGATGGCCTCGAACGAAAGAGCCGCTGGATATTCCCGGCATCGCGGTCCGACCGGCCCCGAAGCGCCAGTTGGCTGGACTACTTCTGGACGAAGATCCGCGCCGAGACCGGGCTCGAAGATGTTCATCTTCACGACCTTCGGCACAGCATGGCGAGTCTGGCGCTGAGGCGGGGCGAGACGGTGCTGGCCATCGGCCGGCTGCTTGGCCACCGGAGGGCAGAGACGACACTGAAATACATCCATTTTGCCGACGCCATGGCGCGCAACGCCGCCGAGACGGTCGGCGCCGCTCTCGAGGGTTGAACGATGGCCGACGGGGAAAGGATGAAACTCACCGACGCCGCCATCGTCCGGTTCCGGCCTCGCGAGCGGGAATATACGGTCTGGGACAACCGCGTCGCCGGTCTCGGCGTCCGCGTGCGGTCTTCCGGAGGAAAGAGCTACGTCCTGTTGCTTGACATGGGTGGGCGCACGAAGCGCGTCTCGCTCGGTCCGGTCTCATTGAAGACTGTCGAGGAGGCCCGCCGGGAATGCCAAGCCCGCCGGACGAAGCCGGAGCCCGGAGAGAAGACCGGGCCGGCGCGTCCGGTCCCGCCGTTCCGGGACTTCGTCGCCGATCAGTGGAAAGAGGCGCATTTCGACGGCTATAAGCCCTCGACGAAGAAGGGCGTCCGGTATCAGCTGGCGGCACAACTCCTACCGGCCTTCGGTTCGAAGCCGCTCGACCGCATCAGGGAGACTGGTATCCGGCGCTGGTTCGACCGCTACAGCCGGACAGCGCCGGGCAATGCCAACCATGCCCTCTCCCGGCTGCGGCAGATCCTGAACTTCGCCGTTGCCTGCGGTTACATCAAAAGCAATCCCGCGGCAGGCATCGCATTCAATCGGCGCCGGCTACTGACGCGCTTCCTGTCGCGGGAGGAACTGGGCCGTCTCCATGCCGTGCTCGATCGGTATGCCGGCCGGAAGCGTGACAGACAGCAGGCGGACATCATCCGCCTTCTGCTGTTCACCGGCTGCCGCAAGAGTGAGATTACGGGCCTTGGCTGGTCGGAAGTGCAGGACTATGGGCTCGTTCTTGCCGACAGCAAGACGGGGCGGAGGACGGTACCGCTCGGCAGCCAAGCCAGAGCCATTCTCGACAGGCAGCCGCGCACAGGCAGCCCATTCGTCTTTCCCTCGCTGCTCGATCCCTCTCGTCCACGCAACCCTGACCTTCCGCTTTGGTATCGCGTGCGGTGCGAGGCCGGCATCGAGGACTGCCGCCTTCACGACCTGCGACATACGATGGCGAGCCATGCGGTAATGAACGGGGTGCCGGTCCCGGTTGTCTCCCGCTTGCTCGGACATTCCAATGTGCAGATGACGCTACGCTATGCTCATCTCGCAGACCGCGACATCGAGGCGGCCGCCGAGCGGACCGGGCAGGCGGTGGCGCAACTCATGGGGGGACAGATGCCGTCAGGCAATAGTCCTTGAACTCATCGCTCATAACCTCAAGGCCGCAGGTTCAAATCCTGCCATTGAAATTAGCGACAGCTGGGTTATCGGCGAGATACCCTTTCTCTGGCTCCCCCGTCGCCGACGAGCCGGGACCGGCCAGTCTGCGTGTATACATCGAGAGAAATACGTTCATCCCTCTCAGCAATTGCGGCAGGCAACCCATCTATTCACCATCCCCGTCATGGCTCGGCCATCATTGCAGCGGCCAGAAGGTACACGACTCCGGCCTCTGGAATTCGAACCGTGCGGAAGAACGCCACGATCCGGCTTTCCTCGGCACGTTGGCGGATCTGATCAGCCGAGCGGAGACAACCCAATGATCGTCGTCATTCAATGCGCTGCCAGGAAACAACGCCACGCGGGACACCTTCGCACGCTCGATGGCCGAAACGCCATGTTCGTTGCCCGTCCCGATGCCGTGCCGTCCGACGGAAGCCAAGTCCATGCGAGGCCTGACGACATGTCCGACCGGGGAGGCTCCTGGCGAACCGTTCTCGAGCAATACAACGCCGCGTCGGGCGGCAATCCCCTCGGTTTGCTCCCGGCCTGGCGACTCTACAGGAACCCGACATACGAAATGCTTGCCGAGCGCGTTAGTCCGAACTGCCTCTATATTCTCTCGGCTGGCTGGGGCCTGATCCGTGCAGATTACCTGACGCCCAATTACGACATCACGTTCAGCAAGGCCAGGAAGGTCGAGCTGTTCAAGCGCCGAGATCATCGGGACATCTACGACGATTTCGAACTGCCTTCGGACATCGCCGATTCCCTCGTATTTTTCGGTAGTCGCGACTACATCCCCTTGTTCTGCAGGCTGACCGCCAATGCGAAGGGCCAACGGACCGTGTTCTACGCGGGCAGCGGCGCCGCGGCGCCGGGCTGCGCGCTTCGAAGATTCGGCGACCCATTCACAAATTGGCACTACCAATGCGCCATAGCCTTCCTGGAAGGGAAACTCGCACGTGAAACATGTTAACCGTTAGTTCTCTCTCCAAACTTTGTTTGTCCAGTTTTTGATTAAGGCGATGAAACTCTCGACTGTTTTCTGGTACGCTAGCCAGCCAAACGCAGCGTCAACGTGCCGTCTTCTGTTTACAAAACCGTTGAGAGACCAGTGGCGATACGCCATCTCCGTATAATCTCGGCAGGAATACGACCGACGCCGATGTGCTGGGCCCTTGTGCTCGCGGATCGTGGTCATGCCGCTCCGCTGTGTATCCATTGGCCCCGCAACGAAAGCGCACTCAGACCAAACCCTTCAGGTTCAAGCCCAATCGCGAGCGACTTCCCGCACCGGGCGTGGCTTTCTCAACGCCACGACGGGTGAAGCGGTGATCGTCTCATTGTCCGTCAACGGCCCTTGCCCCGTTGTCTTGGCCTGCTGGGCGATGCTCCTCAGCCCTCGCAGCTTGTCGCTGCCAGCCACGGCGCGCGCATCCCCGCCATAGTAGTCGAACCAAGGCAGGCCGCGAGCGGCGTAGTCCTTCGCCGTCGGCGGTTCGATTGGAGGCCGCTCGCCGGTGATTGCCATCCATTGGGTCGTGTTCAGCAGGGAAACGAAGCAGCGGCTGCTGTGTCGCTGATCCCAGGCATCGAGCCCGTAGGGGTCATTGTAAATCTCCTGCTTCATGCGACCGCCCGGTGCAAGGCCCATGGCGTCCTCCAAGACGGGCTCCGCCGAATACATCACATCGTCACGCAACCCACCCCATTCCAACCGGAGCGCCTCATAGCGCTCGGCCTTCATGGGGTAGGCCACCAACTGAAGTCCGCCGTGGACTGCGGCGCCGGTCAGCTGCTCTTCGACCGTGTAGCCCTCGCCGAGCTGCATGACGACAAACTGGCGGATGACGCCTTCCTCGACGCAATATCCGTCGAGCCAGGGCTGCTCGGGCAGCACAGCGTAGTCCTGCGGATCCCGGTTCAGCCTGTCTACCCAGGAATCGCCCGTGATTGCGCAGATTTTCCCGGTCGCCACCTTCACGGCAAAGGGATAGTCCGAGTGAAAGTTGATCCACATCGCCTCTGCTTGGTGCATCGGCGCGATCACGCCGCCCCGCATCTGCCACGCTTCCGGCAGGCGCGCGGCGTAATCGTCCAGATGCCGCAGCGGAAACGAACCCAGCCCCGGCGGCAGCGGATAGTCGAGGCCGTCGTCGGGGATGCGCAGAGTGCGCTGGAATTCGATGCTGCAGCGCGCCGCCGCATGCACCTCCGGAAAACGGAACTCCAGACGGTCGTTCTCAAGCACGATCATTGACGTTCACTCCTCACCAGTTGCCGTCGCGCACTTCGCGCACCACCCGCAGCACGACTTCGTCGGGTGCTTCCTTCAACTGACGAATCAGGTCAGCGAACAGGCGCGGCCGTTTGCGGATGACGGTCTGCAGATCGGCGGACACCTTGCCTGCCAGCGCCAGCATGACGTCGGGATCCTCGCCGAGCTCCCTCGCGAGCCTCACCGTGGTCGTCTCCGAGGGCGGCGCCACCTCGCCGCGCTCGATCTTGCTAAGGTACGCTGGTTCGATGCCGACGCGCCCGGCGACCTGGCGTACCGAATAGCGCCGGTCTTCCTCGCGCAGGCGTTCGCGGATTGCGCGGATCGTGGGACCAAAGCGCGTCATGTATCGTATTTACTACACACTCTTGCACTCGTCAAGACGCGCCACCGGACAGAGCTAGCCGTTTCGACGACGAACCCACGATGCCTCAACCACCGCTACCGCGGGCAATGCGAGGGCGCGCTCACCCCGAATGGAGCGGTTCCGGTCATGGTTTTCCATCGCAGGCCTTAACTGGCGAGCTTGGGAAGTGCGAGGAGTATCATCGAGCCGGTGGACTTCGAGGGCGTGACGGTGTTCCAGCGTTACGGGCGTGTCTGGAAGGCAGGGACGCTCGACGTCAACCGCTGCTATCTGCGCAACCAGCTGCTGCCGCATTTCACAGGACGGCCGATTGCCGATATCGACCGGCAGGAGGTGAGGAACTGGTTCGCTCGCCTGCGCGCGACGCCGGTGGCCGCGGACAGGTCCATGCCGGTGCTGTCCGTCATCATGAGGGAGGCGGAACGGATGGGCATGCGTCCCGAGGGCTCCAATCCCTGCCGGGGTATCCGGCGCTACCGCCGCAAGGGTCGTGCGCGGTTCCTCTCCGACGATGAAATCCGCCGCCTGTCCGCAGGGCTCACGGCCCATGAGGACCGATGGCCGCGGCGGGTCGCCGTCATCCGCCTGCTGCTGCTCACGGGCTGCCGCAAGAGCGAAATCCTGACCTTGCGCTGGTCCGACTACCGCGACGGCCACCTGTTCCTGCGCGACAGCAAGACGGGCCCGAGACGAGTGCCTCTCAGCGCCGCTGCCCGACGCATTGTGGAACGCCAACCGCGAGACGGGAGCCCGTTCGTGTTGCCCTCGCCTGTCAATCCTGACCGGCCGCGCAGTCCCGAACTCCCGCTCTGGTATCGGGTTCGCCGGGAAGCCGGAATCGACGATGTCCGCCTTCACGACCTCCGTCACACGGTTGCCAGCCACGCGGTCATGAACGGTGTTCCCGTGCCGGTAGTCTCCCGGCTGCTGGGACACAGCAATACCCGAATGACCTTGCGCTATGCCCACCTCGGCGACCGCGAAGTCGAGGCTGCCGCTGAACGTGTCGGCAAGGCAATGGCGCAGGTTATGGCCGACTGTGGCAATCAGTCATCTCTGGATGCTGACTCAGGATGGAGGGTGGAGTTGCCATTTGTTACAGAGCGGAGACCGGTGGGAGTAGGTCGTTGACGCAGGTGCCTGGCGAGCGCCAAACCGGATTGACGAAGTGCTTCAGTCTGTTTGCCGTGTAACTGACCGGGGACCAAGCCTAACAGACCCCTACCCCGCCAGAGCGCTACTCCCAGGGCGTTCGATACTCGCCATCTGCGGCGCCCATCTTGCGGACCGTGACCGATAGGCTACCCCGTATTGGCCCGAAGTCCCGACCGCGCGGCCGGCACCTATTTTCATGATACGGGGGTGGCTGGTCCCCCCTGCAATGAACGTTCTTGGGTCAGGCTCTGAGAGATAGGCGGCAGCGGCGAAAGCTCGAAGACGCGCCGGAAGAGCTGGACGCAGCCTTGCGCGACCGCGTGAAAATCCTCGTCTTGGACATCAAGGACATGGGCTTTGTCGGCCGCAAGCTGCACGAGTTCTATTGCCTGGACCGCACCGATGCTCGTCGGCTGTCCGACAAGGCGCTGGCTTCGCTGCTGGACGAGCTACATGCCCGGACCCTGGCATGGCTGGCCGAAGGCAAGCCCCTTCCGAAAGGCTGGGCCGGGCAGACTTTCGCGGAACTGTTGGAACCCCGTGTCAAACGCCCCAAACCCAAGGGCCACAAGGGTCGCAAGGGGAAGAAGCGATGATTCGGGCCTGGAAAATTCGTTGCCATCCAGAGGCCATTGCCGATTCTCTGGGAGGCTTTTCGGAGCCTTGCTCTTAGCTTGGCGAAGGCGAGTTCGATGGTATTGAAGTCCGGGCTGCAAGGGCTAGGAAGACGAGTTGGGTGCCCGCGTTTCCGATCATCTTGCGGGCTTTGGGTCCCTTGTGGCTTAAGAGGTTGTCCATGACGACGATAGCGCCAAGCCGCTCCGTGACTTCAGCGATGCGCCCGCGACGGGAATTTGAGGAAGAGTGGGACGGTATTACTGTAAGGTTCCGCCCCCAAGACCGGATCCTCATGCCATGTCCGACGAACTTTACCGACTGACGGCCCGCGAAACGATCACGAGGCTCAGGGCCGGCGAAATCACGCCGCTCGACGCCATCGACGCCGCGCTGGCGCGTA
>MPNF01000066.1 GCA_002238885.1 Alphaproteobacteria bacterium bin95
GACTTCGGATTGAAGAACGCGTCAAGAGTCTCGATGCGGATACTCATGCCGGCTTCCCCCCTCGGGCCTCGATCCTGCGGCGGCGCACGCTAGAACAGCAGGAGTCCCGCTTCAAGGAGGGGCCCCGACAGCTCCGCGTTCACCCGCAGCGCCCTTGTGCCCGGCATCCGCCGGAGGCCGAACGCTTTCCTCTAGACCCGATAGGACTGCGACTGGCCGGTGAAGGGGGAGATGTCGCGCTCGTCGAGTTCGAGGTGGATCAGCGCCGGCCCCGGATGAGCGAGCGCGGCTGCGAAGGCGCCAGCGAATTCGCCGGTTTCCCGCACACGGCTTGCGTGAAGGCCATAGGCCCGGCCGACCGCTTCGAAGTCCGGGCTGTCAATCCTCGTTCCGAAAATGCCGGCGTCGCCGTAGCGCGTCTGCTGTGAGGTCAGGATCGATCCCCAGGCGTTGTTGTCGCAGACGACGATCTTCACCGGCAGGCGTTCCTGCACCAGCGTCACGGCCTCCTGTCCCCCCGCACCGCCCCCCTGCCCCGCCATCAGGACCCCGCCGTCGCCCACAAAGACCACGACCGGCGAACGGGGCCGGGCGAACGCCGCGCCGATGCCGCCGGGCACGCCGTAGCCCATCGCGCCGGCCATCGGCCCCGCCTGGGTGCGCGGATCGCCGAACCGGAAATAGCGATGCACCCAGCGCGCAAAGGTGCCGCTGTCGGTGATGACGACCGCATCGGACGGTAATTGCCTTCGGGTTTCGGCAGTGATTTCCGCGAGATCGACGCGACCGTGAACGGGCACGCCGCCGGGCTCCGAAAAATCCCGGTAGGCCCTGTTCAGGCTCGCCCGCCAATCGAGACGATCCGGACTGCCGTTCGAAACGACGGCGGAGAGCGCCTCCAGCGCGGGCCCCGCGTCGGCACGGACCGCTGTTCCGGACGGCCAGCGTTCCAGGACGGCGGCGTCGGGATGAATATGGATCAACGTCTGATCGTCCCGGATCATCGAAAAGTCGCGGGTCGTGATGCCGTCCAGACGCGCACCCGCCGCGATGACAAGATCCGCTTCCTCCCAGCCTTGTTCCTGGAAACTGTCGCGGTTGATCTCCAGATGACCGATATACGCCGGATCGTCATTGGCGATGGCGTCCTGGCACCTGTAGGCCGTGGTGACGGCCGCACCGCAGGCCGCAGCGAAACCGGCCAGCGAAGCCTCTGCGCCCTCGAACGCAATCAGTTCGCCCGCGATCACGACCGGACGGCGGGCGGCGTCGATCAGGCGCGCTGCTTCGGCAATGTCCCCGGCGTCCGGCAGGAGCGGAGCGCGTGGAACGGCCTGCGGCACGCCGGGCGTGCCGGCGTCGCCATCCGAAATATCCTTCGGCATGACCAGCACAACCGGACCCGGCCGCCCTGCCATGGCGAGTTCGAGTGCGCGGGCTGCGTTATCCGGCACGTCGGATGCCGTCTCAGGTTCGAACACCGCCTTCGCAATGCCGGAAAACATCTTGTGATAGTCGATTTCCTGGAACGCTTCGCGGCCCTTGGAAGCCGTCGGCACGTCGCCGATGACCAGCAGCATCGGCACCGAGTCCTGCCGGGCGACATGCAACCCGATGGACGCATTGGTGGAGCCGGGGCCGCGGCTGACCAGACCGACCGCTGCCCTGCCGGCGATCCGGCCGTAGGCCGCGCAGGCGAAAGTGACCCCGGACTCATGGCGGGGCGTGATCAGGCGGATGCCGTTCGCTCTTCGTTGGAGCGCTGCGAGGACCGGAAGATAGCTTTCTCCGGGAACGGCAAAGGCCGCCTCGACGCCCCATGCCGCCAGCGTCTCCACCAGGGCTTCACCCCCGTCCATCATCAATGTCCTTCCGGGTGGTCGTGATTGTCGGGGTCCAGCAGGCGGTGCAGGTGCACGACGTAATATCGCATGTGCGCATCGTCCACCGAGGCCTGGGCCTTGCCCCGCCAGGCCCTGGCGGCCTCGGTGTAGTTGGGATAGATGCCGACGATATCGAGGGCTTCGAGGTCGGCGAATTCGGTTCCGTCCGGGTGCACCAGGCGCCCGCCGAAAACGAGGTGGAGGAGTTGCTGGGCCATTCCGGAAACTCCTTCGCTTGAGGGTTGCAGACCTGAGGCGAATAGCAGCAAGCGCAATGAGGCGAAACCCCGCCGGGCGGTCGAAAATCTCAAGCCCTCTATCGATTGCCGCTCTGTTTGTGTTAGCGTTCAAGTGACATTTGCTGGCGATTGGGGACATCGTGCCAGACCAAGAGCGCGCATTCGTCGAATTCGACGGAGTCCAGAAGAGCTATGACGGCGAAACGCTCGTCGTCAAAAACCTGAATCTCGAAATTGCGCGCGGCGAATTCCTGACGATGCTGGGCCCTTCCGGCTCGGGCAAGACCACCTGCCTGATGATGCTTGCCGGGTTCGAGGTTGCAACGCACGGCCAGATCAGTCTCGGCGGTCGCCCGATCAACAACATTCCGCCGCACAAGCGCGGCATCGGGATGGTGTTCCAGAATTACGCACTCTTCCCGCATATGACGATTGCCGAGAACCTGGCATTTCCGCTGCAGGTGCGCCGGATGAGCCGCGCGGAAGTGGACGAGAAGGTTCAGCGCGCGCTCGACATGGTCCAGATGGGTGGCTCGGAGTTTGCGGGACGCCGCCCGGCCCAGCTTTCCGGCGGTCAGCAACAGCGCGTGGCGCTTGCGCGCGCCCTGGTTTTCGAACCGGAACTCGTCCTGATGGATGAGCCGCTGGGCGCGCTCGACAAGCAGCTGCGGGAACATATGCAGTTCGAGATCAAGCATCTGCATGAGCGGCTCGGCGTCACGGTCGTCTATGTCACGCACGACCAGTCCGAAGCCCTGACGATGTCCGACCGGATCGCGGTCTTCAACGACGGCGTGATCCAGCAGCTCGCGACGCCGGAAGACCTCTACGAGAGGCCTGAAAACGCTTTCGTGGCGCAATTCATCGGCGAGAACAACAAGCTCGACGGCATGGTGACAGCGTTTGCCGACAGAGAAGCGCGCGTCCATCTGGACGGCGCCGAGGAGATCGGCGCGCTGGCGGTCAATTGCCGAGGCGTTGGCTTCCGGACGATGTTGTCGATCCGGCCGGAACGCGTGCTGATTGCGGAACCCTCGGCGCCTAACCAGCTTGAGGGCAGGGTCGTGGAACTGATCTATCTGGGCGATCACATCCGCTGTCGGATGGAAGTCGCCGGACGGGATGACTTTATCGTCAAGATCCCGAATTCCGCCAAACATTCGGTGTTGAAGGTGGGAGAAACTATTCCCATCGGCTGGCTCACCAGCGATTGTCGTGCCTTGGATGCGGCGTGATGGTGACCCGGATGCTGTACCGCTGTTTTTCTGTTACGCCGTACGTGGATTGAACGAGTGGTAAACAAGGGAGAACGCCACATGAGACTCAGAACATTCCTTGCAGCCGGCGCGGTCGCCTCCGTGGCGATGGCCGGCGCAGCGCAGGCGGAGGACATGACCATCGTGTCCTGGGGCGGTGCCTACTCGGCATCCCAGATGAACGCCTACCACAAGCCCTACATGGAAATGAATGAGGGCGTGAACATCATCAACGATGAGAGCGCGGCGGAAGCGGTCGCCAAGCTGCGCGCCATGGCCGAAGCCGGCAACACGACCTGGGACGTGGTCGATGTCGTGGCATCGGACGCCATCCGGCTGTGCGACGAAGGCCTGGCCATGGAAATCGACGTGGATTCGGTGCTGGCGGCTGCGCCCGACGGCTCGCCTGCGTCCAAGGACTTCGGCGAGTTTCTCGTGACGCCCTGCTTCGTCCCGCAGATCGTCTATTCGACGACCTTCGGCTACCGCACCGACCTGGTCGGCGATACGCCGCCCAAGAACGTCTGCGCCGTGTTCGACCTGGAGAATTATCCGGGCAAGCGCAGCCTCGAGAAACGCCCGATCAACAACATGGAATGGGCGCTGATGTGCGACGGCGTCGCCATGGCGGACATTTACGACGTGCTGGCGACCGAGGAAGGCCAGGCGCAAGCCTTCGCCAAGCTCGATACGATCAAGGACGAGGTCGTGTGGTGGTCTGCCGGCGCAGATACGCCCCAGCTTCTGGCGGACGGCGAGATCGTGATCGGCTCCACCTATAACGGGCGCCTGTTCAAGCTGATCGAAGAGGACAAGCAGCCGGTCGCCATGCTGTGGGACGGCCAGGTGTTCGACCTCGACGGGTGGATCGTCCCGGCGAACCTGAGCGACGAGCGCAAGAAGCGCGCGCTGCACTATCTGAATTTCGCCACCGACACCCAGCGCCTTGCGGACCAGGCGAAATACATCTCCTACGGTCCGGCGCGCGCGTCCTCTGCGCCGCTGGTGGGCAAGCATGCGAGCCTCGGAATCGAAATGGGCCCGCATATGCCGAACCACCCGGATAACTTGAGCAACACGCTGCTCTACAATTACGAGTTCTGGGCGGACTATCGCGACGACATCGACGCGAAGTTCCAGACCTGGCTCGCAAAATAGGGCTGTTCTGAGGAGGGGCCTCCGGGCCCCTCCACCCTTTCCCGCTTTCAACCGAAGGCGAACGCAATCCCATGGCGAACGGCGAAGGCGTTTCCGGACCGATCCTCGCGGCAGACGGCCGGCCCCTGAAGCAGTCGCTTGCCCGGGCTTTGCGTATGCAAAAAATGCGTGCGCTGGCGCTGATCGCGCCGCTGCTGATCTTCATTCTGGTCACCTTCGCCGCGCCGATCGCGGACATGCTGTTCCGGTCGATCGAGAACTCGATCGTGCCCGCCACACTGCCGCTGACCGTGAAGGCGCTTGAAGACTGGGACGACGCATCCGGCAAACCGCCGGGCGAAGAGGCCTTTGCCGCGCTGCACAAGGACCTGCTGGTCGCGGTCGACGCCAAGGCGCATACCAAGCTCGGCTCGCGGCTGAACTACGAGCAAACGGGCATTGCCAGCCTGCTGCGCAAGACGGGCCGGCACGTCAAGAGAATGAAGGAGGACGGCAACCTCGCCGCCCAGTTTGCGAAGGTCCACAAGGGTTGGGCCGACCCGGAGACCTGGGGAACGGTCAAGCGGTTCTCGGGCTCCCACACATCCGGCTACTTCCTCAATGCGGTGGATGCCAGGCTGGGTTCGGGCGGCATTGAGGCAAGGCCGGACAACGAGCGGATCTACATTTTCCTGTTTGAGCGCACCCTGTTCCTCAGCATCGTCATCACGGTCTCCTGTCTCCTGATCGGCTACCCGGTCGCCTTCCTGTTGGCGACACTGCCGATGCGCACCTCGAACGTGCTGATGATCCTCGTGCTCCTGCCGTTCTGGACCTCCCTGCTGGTCCGGACCTCGGCCTGGAAGGTGCTGCTTCAGCAGCAAGGCGTCATCAACGATACGCTGGTCTTCGTGGGGCTCGTCGCCGACGATGCGCGGCTTGCGATGATCAACAACCAGACCGGCACGATCATCGCCATGACGCATATCCTGCTGCCGTTCATGATCCTGCCGCTCTATTCGGTGATGCGCACGATCCCGCCGAGCTACATGCGCGCCGCAAAGTCCCTGGGCGCGACGGACTGGACCGCCTTCTGGAGGGTCTATTTCCCGCAGAGCGTGCCTGGCATCGGCGCGGGCTCGATCCTCGTCTTCATCCTCTCCATCGGCTACTACATCACGCCCGAGCTGGTTGGCGGCACTTCGGGCACCTTCATCTCCAACCGGATCGCCTACCACATCTCGTCGAGCCTCAATTGGGGGCTGGCTGCGGCGCTGGGTGTGATCCTGCTGATCGTGGTGCTGGTCCTCTACTGGCTCTACGACAGGATCGTCGGCATCGACAACGTGAAGCTGGGATAGACCGCATGGCCGCTCTGCCGCCTTATGCATCGACCGGCCAGAAGATCTGGTACTGGGGCTTCCGGGCAATCTGCGCACTGGTCTTCTTTTTCCTGATCTTCCCCCTGCTGGTCGTTGTCCCGCTCAGCTTCAACTCGCTGCCCTATTTCACGTTCACGCCGGAGATGCTGAGATTCGCGCCGGGCGCTTACAGCCTGGTGAACTACAACGATTTCTTCACCAACTCCGACTGGCAGAACGCGCTCTACAACTCCGTGCGGATCGCGCCTGTCGCCACCCTGCTTTCAGTGAGCCTCGGGACGCTCGCCGCCATCGGCCTGTCGCAAAGCCATGTGCCGTTCCGCGGCGCGATCATGGCGGTGCTGATCTCCCCGATGATCGTGCCGCTCATCATCTCCGCGGCCGGCATGTATTTCTTCTATTCGCGCATCGGCCTCCAGGGTACTTATGTTGGCGTCGTGCTGGCCCATGCGGCGCTTGGCATACCCTTTGTCATCATTACGGTAACCGCGACGCTGGTCGGGTTCGACAGGAGCCTGACGCGCGCCGCCGCCAATCTCGGCGCCAATCCGGTGCGGACGTTCTTCAAGGTGCAGGCGCCGCTGATCCTGCCGGGTGTGATCTCAGGCGGCCTCTTCGCCTTCATCACTTCCTTCGACGAGGTGGTCGTGGTGCTGTTCGTGGGCTCAGCTGGCCAGAAGACGCTCCCCTGGCAGATGTTCACCGGCCTGCGCGAGCAGATCAGCCCGACGATCCTTGCCGTCGCGACCATCCTCGTGGTCATCTCGATCTGCCTGCTGACCACCGTCGAACTGCTGCGGCGGCGCTCCGAACGCCTCAGGGGCCTGTCGCCACAGTAGAGAATACCCCCGGCCAGGGCGCCGCGGCTTGATCGCGCCGCCCAAGGCAACACATCTTGCGGCAGCGCAAGGCAAAGGAACGCTCGATGGGCACTGCGCTCGGTCTGGTCATGTCCGCCCTGGTCGCCATACTGGGGATCGTCGCCATGCGCATAGGCTTCGGCAGCGACGACGGCCTGCAGGCCAGGGTTGGCGGCAGCGTTATCACCGTTATCGGCGTGATCGGGCTCGTTATCGGCCTTGTGGCGGCCTTCGATTAGGCCGTCCGCGCCGTCCCCCGCCGGTTCATGAGCCAGGCCGCCGCCGCAGCCGGGGCACCCAACACCACCGATACGATCAGTAGTTGCGTGTGCGTATAGCCGGTCAGCTCGCCGCCCGGCAGGGCCAGCAGAAGGCCGGAAAAGAACAATGCGGCACGTATCGGCCATGCCGCAACCGGGTTGCCGGTGAGCGACCCGATGCCGATCAGATAGCCCTGCAGCGCACCGGAAATCAGCACGACGCCGGCAAATGCGAGGCCGCACACGACAATGACTTCGCTGGTCGTGCCGTGCCCGATCAGGGCGGGGTTCAGCACGAAGAAGAACGGCACGAAATAGATGATCGCGCCGAGCCGCATCGCCTCGAAACCTGTCGTAATGGGGTTGGCGCGGGCCACCGTCGCTGCCGCAAACGCGCCGAGCGCGACGGGCGGCGTGATGAAGGAGATCATGCCCCAGTACATCATGTAGAGATGGACCGCGAGCAGGTCGAGCCGCCCGCTGGCGGTAAGCGCGGGCGCAAGCGCGATGGCCAGGAAGAGATAGGCGGCCGTCACCGTCATGCCCATGCCGAGGATGAAGCTGGTCAACGCGCCCATCACCAGCAGTATGAAGATCGAATCGCCGGCAAGGGTGACGAGCTCCAACGACAGGTTGCCGACCTTGCCGGTCAGCATCAGCGCGCCGATGATGAGGCCGACGCCCGCCAGGATGCCGGCAAGTTCCGTGAACAGCTTCGCAATGCCGATGAGGAACTGCTTGCACCGCTCCAGGTTCCAGCGGTCGTGCGCCCGCACCTGGTTGATGACGATCAGCAGGGCGGCGGCGTAATACGGCGCCTGCGCTTCCTGCTGCATCACCAGCAGCATCACGATCAGCAGCACCAGCACGAAGATGAAGTGCCAGCCGTTGCGCATGACGTCCCGCGCCTTCGGCATTTCGGACTTCGGCAGGCCGGTAAGGCCGAAACGGGCCGAATACGCGTCGATCTGCATGAACAGGCTGAAATAGTAGAGCAGCGAGGGAATGATCGCCGCCACCAGGATCACGGCGTAGGAGATTTCCAGGAAGGTCGCCATGATGAAGGCGGTGGCGCCCATCACAGGAGGCATCAACACCCCGCCCGTCGATGCGCAGGCCTCGACGCCGCCCGCATAGGCCGGCCGGAAGCCGACACGCTTCATCGCCGGGATCGACAGCGCACCCGTGGTCAGCACGTTGGTGATGACCGACCCACTCATGGAGCCCATCAGGCCCGACGAGAAGATCGCCACCTTGGCCGGCCCGCCGCGGTAGCGTCCGAGCAGGGAGAAGGCGAGATTGAGGAAGAAGGCGCCGCCGCCGGTGAATTGGAGCGCGACACCGAAGACGAGGAAGCCCACTACGAGAGAGGCGAAGGCGCGCATGGGAATGCCCATGACGCTTTCCGTGCCGAACATGTGGAAGCTGGCGGTCACCGCGAGGGACTCGGCCTGGCCTTCGAGGAAACCGGGCGCATGTTCGGCGAGCGCCGGATAGAGTGAAACGACGAGGCAGATGACGAAAATAGTCATGCCCCCTGCCCTGCGGGTCGCTTCCAACACCATCAGCCACATAAAATAGGAGGCGTAGATCGCCCATTCCGGCGCGTCGTACTCCCAGCCCTCCAGAAGATTTTCCTCGCCGTGAATGGCGAACACGATCGACACCGTGAAGACGACCAGCGAAAGCAGCAGGTCGTACCAGGGCACCCGGTCCATCGGGCCGACGCCACGCCACGGCGGGTAGAGCAGGAACACCAGCGGCAGCAGCATGGCCAACATGAAATAGTAGTATTCGGTCTCCTCGCCGAAGACCTTCACGTCGATCATCAGATGGATGTTGAAGATGAAGTAGATGGAGGCAAGCACCGACAAAGTAGAGGCGGCGACGATAATTGTCATCCAGACCGGTCCGAGGTCGCGGTGGCGGCTGATAGACGCTTCGGCCTGCTCAACCGCTTCTTCCGCCTGGCGGCTGAGCTCCATCTCCCGCTCGGACTGAGTCATATTGCCTATGCCTTCGATTCTCGAACCGGGTTCATATCAAGGAAGGACCCGCCGTGCATGGCGCACGGCGGGTCTTTGTCGGTTTCAGGTCGGCAGTTTCCTGCCCGAAACGGTCACGAGAACGGCGCGTCCATACCGGCGGCCGTCAGGGCCTCCTTCCGGGCCTCGGCCCAGCCGGCCTCGAAGGCTTCATCTTCCATGTCCTTGTTGGCCGCGTAATAGGCCGTCCACGCACCGATCAGCACGTCCTGGCGCTTCAGCAGGGCGTTGTTATGCGCTTCCTCCTCCGCGCCCCAAGCCCCTGCTTCCTTGTAGTAGCGGATGGAGCCGCCCGCATAGGGGAACACCCATTTGAGGTTCTGGGCTTCGAGCTGGTAACCCGCGGTGCCCTTCAGTGTCCCGTAGCCGCCTTCGCCTTCATAACCCTCCATCACCGCCTTGGTCATGGCGTAGGTGAAGTCGTCGGAAAGATCGTCGGCGAGGCCGATGACGATCGGATAGGGGTACATTTGACCGTCGAACTCCGGCTCGCCGGAAACGTTGTTTTCGATGCCGATGCCGAGCGTGACCTTGTTCGGGTTCCAGAAGGGCGCCACGGCCTTGGCCCGGGCCCAGCCTTCCTTGTCGTCGTGGGGCAGCGAAACCCACCAGTTGCCACGCGGCGAAGCCATCAGGCGATTGACGTGCGGCGACATGGTCGAAACCATAACGGCGTCCGCCTGGCCGCCGATCACGCCGTCCACGGCCTGTTTCCAGCCGGGGAACTCGACCCTGGTCACATCGTCCCAGGTGACGCCGCCAAAGGCCATCAACGCGGTGAGATTGACGTTGAGCGCCGGGGCGCCCTTGATCCAGGCCATCTTCTTGCCTTTGAGATCGGCGGCGGACTTGACTCCTGCATCGCCCGCAACCACCGGCATCAGGCCGTGAGGACCCTTGGCGTTGTTATAGAGATTGCGCACCGCCATCGGTCCCCACTTCTTCGAGCCGAATAAGTACACACCTTCTTGGGTGAAAGAGGCAGCAATGCCGCAGGCGCAAAGATGCGCGCGCTTCTTCTTCACCGGAATCATGCGCGAAACGTCGTTCTTGCCCGGGATCACGCGCAACTCGATACCGTGCTTCTGCTTGAGCATGGCGCCGATGGCAATGGACTGGGCATAGCCTGACGACGTGGTTGTGTAAGCCGTGAGCGTCACGGTCTTCGGCAGATCGGCCGCCAAGGCCGGTGCCGCCATCCCGGCGACCACCGCCGCCGTGGCAAGCATACGCAGGTTCATTGGGGTCCCTCCCTTTCGTTCTTCCCATATCCTGCCGATTTGCGACGGGTTCCACAAGCGCCGACAAAAACCCGATTTCACAGGCAATACCGTCCGATCCTTGCGCCTGCCGGACCGCCCGCATATGGTCGCGAACTCGTGGAGCCTGGAACTGGACGGGGCGCCGGACGATGACGATGTATGACGACCTGGTGACGCCCAAGATCCTGAATCGCGACTTCCTGCACACGCTCTACGATGCGGCCTATATGGAGTGCGAGCAGGACGGCGACGGGGACTCCGTGATTACCGAGAGCGGGCTGAAATGCATCGCGACGCTACCGACCCAT
>MPNF01000067.1 GCA_002238885.1 Alphaproteobacteria bacterium bin95
TGCCCCGCACGCGACCGCCCTCCGGCGGTGTGCCCCGCGAGAGCAGCCAGTCCGCATCGTCGGCGAAGCGCCGGAGGATGCCCTCCACATCGTGCCGGTTGAAGGCATCGCAAACCTCGGTAATCACCGCCAGATTGCGGCGTTCGTCGTCGTTCATCCTCTCGCCCTCCAAACTGGGAGTCTCCAGATGGAACCCTCCCGGGCCGCCGAGTGTGACTGGAAACCACCAGGCGTGCAATTCACCTTCGAATGACGGCCATCTTGGCGCCCGTCCGGATGCTTGAGGACCAAGTGGCGGCGCTGGTGGCGCAGAATGACATTCTTGCCGGCGATCCGGGCGCACCGTTCCTACCGGTGGCGACGCGGGGATGCGCGGCGGGGATTCGAAAGGGTAGAGTGGCGGCGGATTCAGCGAAGGGAGACGGGGGATGGGCGGACGGCTCGAAGGCAGGACCGCGCTGGTGACGGGGGCGGGCTCCGGAATCGGGCGCGCCACGGCGCTGCTGCTGGCGCGCCAAGGCGCGCATGTCGTCGCGACGGATATAGACGTGGACGCCGCCGGAGAGACGGCGGGCGCCGCCGGGGGGGCGATGACCGTGCTGGCGCACGATGTTACCGACGCCGGTGCCTGGGACCGCGCGGTTGCGGCTGCCGCCGGGGCCGATGGCGGCTTCTCCATCCTGGTCAACAATGCTGGCATCGCGCCCAAGGCGACCATCGAGCAGGAGACGCTGGAGGGCTGGCGCCGGGTCCACGAGGTCTGCCTCGACAGCGTCTATCTCGGCTGCCATGCGGCGGTGCCCGCCATGGCGGAGAGCGGCGGCGGGTCTATCGTCAACATCTCCTCGGTCGCCGCGCTCCGGGGCGTGGCGGTCTATGCGGCCTATTGCTCCGCCAAGGCGGGCGTCCACATGGTCACGAAGACCATCGCGCTCCATTGCGGCCGGCGCGGCTACAACATACGCGCGAACTCGGTGCATCCGGGGCCCATCGACACGCCGATCCTCGACCCCGACCGCGAACGCTTCGGCCAGCGCGCCATCGACGCCCGCGCCGAGGCGATCCCGCTCGGCCGCATCGGCCAGCCGGAGGAGGTAGCGCAGTGTGTGCTCTTCCTCGCGTCCGAGGAATCGAGTTTCGTCAACGGCACCGAGCTCGTCGTGGACGGCGGCTTCTGCGCGAAATAGGGGGAGGATTAGGGATGACCGGACGGATCGAAGGCAAGGTGGCGCTGATTACCGGCGGCGCCTCGGGGCTGGGCGCGGCGACGGCGGCCATGTTCGTGCGCGAGGGCGCGTGCGTTGCGATAACCGATATCGACGAGGCGAGGGGCGGTGCGCTCGCGGCGGAGCTTGGCGCGCACGCGGCCTTCATTCGCCACGATGTGACCGACGAAGCGGCGTGGCAGGCAGCGGTCGCGGAGACGGTCGAACGTTTCGGCGGGCTCAACATCCTGGTGCAGAGCGCCGGCATCGGCCTCACCAAGCCCGTGACCGAGATCGAACTGGAGGAATGGCGCCTCGTGCACGCTATCGACCTCGACGGCGTGTTCCTCGGCTGCAAGCACGCCATCCCCGCCATCGCCGCCCATTGCCGGGAGACGGACGGCGCGGGCTCCATCGTCAACATCTCCTCGATTGCGGGCGTCATCGCCGGGCACAACATGGCCGCCTACAACTCCGCCAAGGCGGGCGTGCGCCACCTCAGCAAGTCGGTGGCGCTGCATTGCGCGCGGCAGGGCATGCCGATCCGCTGCAACTCCGTGCATCCGACCTTCATCGATACCCCGATCCTCGACCGCTACAAGGAGCATTTCGGCACCGAGGAGGCGCTGCGCAAGCTGGCCCGCCAGGTGCCCATCGGGCGGGTCGGGCAGGCGGAGGAGGTCGCCTATGCGATCCTCTACCTGGCCTCCGACGAAAGCAGCTTCACCACGGGCTCGGAACTCTTCGTGGACGGCGGCATAGCTGCGATGTGAGAGACCGTCGGTGAGCACCTGGCGCCTTTGGGCTGCCGTCGTAGCGCCCTTCGGCCTCGGCTACTTCATGTCCTACCTGCTGCGCGCGGTGAACGCCGTGGTGGTGGGGGACTTGGAGCGCGATGTCGGCGTGACGGCCGAGGGGCTCGGGCTGATTACCGCCGCCTACCTGTTCGGCTTCGGTGCGTTCCAGCTTCCGCTCGGCCTGCTGCTGGACCGGTTCGGGCCGCGCCGGGTGCAGGCCTGCCTGCTCATGGTCTCGGCCGTCGGCTCGTTCCTGTTCGCGGTGGGCGGATCGGTGGAAGCGCTGGTGGCGGCGCGGCTGCTGATCGGGCTCGGCTTTGCGGGCGGGCTGATGGCGTCCTTCAAGGCCGTGGTGCTCTGGGCGCCGCCGCAGCGCGTGCCGCTGTTCAATGCGCTGGTGATGGTGTTCGGCGGCTTCGGCGTGCTGGCCGCCACCGAGCCTGCCCATATGGCCGTCGCCGCCTATGGCTGGCGGATCGTGTTCGTCGGGCTCGGCGGCGCGGTTGCGCTCGCGGCATCGTCGATTTTCCTGCTGGCGCCGCGCGAGCGGCCGGACATGCTGAGCCGGGGCGGCTTCGGCGTCCAGCTTGCCGGTATCGCCCATGTCTATCGCGACCGCCTGTTCTGGAGCCTTGCGCCAATGATCGCGGGAACCTGCGGCACCCATATCGCGCTCCAGACGCTCTGGGCCGCGCCCTGGCTGCGCGATGTCGGCGGCCTGGACCCGCAAGGGGTCGCCTCGGCGCTCTTCCTCATGGCGATAGCCTTCATCGCCGGCATCCTGCTCTCGGGCTTGCTCGGCGACTGGGCGAACCGGCGCGGCATCTCGCTGATGACCGTGGTGGAGGTCATTGCGGTCGTCTTCTTCGCCTCCCTCCTCGCCATCGTGCTTGGCATCTGGACACCGGCGACGGCGTTCTGGGCGGTGTTCGCCATGACCGGCCAGATGACGATCCTCTCCTATGCCCACCTCTCGGCCTATTTCGGCTCCGTGCTGGCGGGCCGCGCCCATACCGCGCTCAATCTGCTGGTTTTCCTCGGCGCCTTCGCCATTCAATATGCCGTAGGCAGCGTGCTCGACTTCTGGACGGCCCGGGACGGCCTCTATCCGGAAGAGGCCTACCGGGTGGCCTTCGGCGGCCTGCTCGCCTTCCAGTTCCTCGCCTGGGCCTGGTACCGGCTCTACCGGCCGAGGTAGGCCGCCGCCGCCCACAGGAAATAGCCCTCGCCGAAGGCCCCGGCTCAGGATCTCCCGGCCCACCGGATTGCGGCGAACGCCGCGGCTCCGAAGACCGCGAAGGCTGCGGTCAGCGGGTATATCGTGCCGTCGAAACTCAGGGCCACCGCCGCCCCGAACGGTATCGAGATGAAGGTGGAGAGCGAACTGACTACCGCCGAGCCGACGCCGGCGATATGGCCGAGAGGCTCCATTGCAAGAGCGATGAGGTTGCCGAAGAGGAGGCCGTTGCAGACAAAAGCGACAAGCAGGAAGGCGATGAAGAGCCAGAGCGGAGGAAGCCCCTCGAAGGCGAACGCCACCGCCCACGCGGCCGCCGAGACGAGCGCAAGCGTTATTGTCGCCGCCCTGACGAGCCGCTGCATGCCGTATTTCATCAGGAGACGGCCGTTTGCGAGCGAAGCGGCCCCGATGGCGAGCGCGAGTACGGCGAAATAGAGCGGGAAGAGCGCTCCGGTCGTGTAGGCCTCCTGGAAGACCTGCTGGGCGCAGCTCAGATAGGCGACGAACGCCGCGAACACGAAACCGGTGGCCAGCGTATAGCCGAGAGACGCCCGGATCCTCAGCACTTCGAGAACGCCCCCGCCGATGGACCGCGGGGAAAACGGCCGGCGGCGGGCGGGCGGAAGCGTTTCCGGCTGGCGAAGTGCGAACCATGCAAATGCCACCCCGGCGACCGCAAGGAAGGCGGCGAATATCGCACGCCAGCCGCCGAGCCACTGGATGCCCTGTCCGAGCGCCGGGGCGAGGGCCGGAACGAGTATGAAAACAGCCATCGTGAACGACAGGATGCGCGCCATCCGGTCGCCTTTGTACCGGTCGCGCACCAGCGCCATGACAACGACCCGCGGCCCCGCCGCCCCGAAGCCCTGCAGCACGCGGCCCGCGATCATCGTCTCGAAGTCGGGCGCGAAGATGCTCATGAGGCATCCGACAGCGAACAGCGCAAGACCGGCGTGGATGGCCGGTCTGCGCCCTATCCGGTCGGAGAGCGGGCCGAAGATCATCTGGCCGAGGCCGAGCCCGAGGAACGCGGCCGTTATCACGAACTGGACATCGTTCGGGCGCGCCGTCTCAAGGTCACGGCCGATCGCGGGCAGAGCGGGCAGCATCGCGTCGATGGCGAGCGCGACGAGAGACGTCAACAGCGCGATGAGCGGCACGAATTCGCCGGGACGAAGCGGGGGGCGGTCGGCCGTTCGCATTTTCTTGCCGTAGCGATCCTTTGCCCGTTCCGGCCGAACACCGCTGTCGGTCAGGGCAGGTAGGCGCCCCCGTTCACATGGATCGTCGCGCCGGTGATGTAGGCGCTTTCCGGCCGGCAGAGGTGCACGACCGTCTCGGCCACCTCCTCCGGGCGGCCCTGGCGGCCGACGGCGATGGGCACGGCGCTCGCCTGTTCGGGCCGGAGCCCGCCAGCGTCGCGCACGGTGTCGATCACGCCCGGCACCACGCAATTGACCGTAATGCCGTCGAGGCCGAATTCCTTCGCGAGGCCCTTGGTGAAACCGATCAGCCCGGCCTTGGCGGCGCTGACATGGGCGCGCTCGGCCATGCCCATATGCGCGGACACGCCGCCCATGTTGACGATCCGCCCCCAGCCTTTCGCCTGCATGGAGCCCAGCACGGCGCGGGTGCAGAGATAGGCGCCTTCGAGGACGACCGCCTGCGCCTCGCGCCAGTCGGCGAGGGTCGATTCGAGGAAGGGGACATGGCGGCGGATGGCGGCATTGTTGACCAGGATATCGACCGGACCCGCCGCTTCCGCCATCGCTGCGACGGCTGTCTCGTCGGTTACGTCCGCCATGTGCAGCGAGGCGGAGCCGCCCGCCGCCTCGACCTCCGCGACGACTGCGCGGGCGGCGTCCTCGGCCTGGCGCGTGTTGACGGCCACATGCGCGCCCTCGCGGGCCAGGCGCAGGCAGATTTCGCGGCCGATATTGCGGCTGGCGCCGGTGACGAGGGCGGTCTTTCCGGAAAGCGGCCCGCCGCTCACTGGCATGCGAGGCATTCCTCGTAATCGACCCTGAGCAGGGCTTCCGCCTGCCGCGCGACGCGCTTGCCGCCCACCGCCTCCGCGCGCTGGAGTGACTTCGAGCGGCAGTAGTAGAGGCTCTTCAGGCCGCGCTTCCACGCCATCGTGTGCAGGCCGTGCAGGTCCCGCTTGTGGATGTCAGCCGGCAGGAAGAGGTTGACCGACTGGGCCTGGTCCACCATCGGCGCCCGCTCCGCGGCGAGGTCCACGATCCAGCGCTGGTCCAGCTCGAACGCGGTCTTGAACACGGCCTTCTGGTCGTCGGTCAGGAAGTCGAGATGCTGCACGGAGCCTTCGTTGACCGTGATCGACGACCAGGTGTCCTCATCGTTGCGGCCCGCCTTCTCCAGCAGGGCCTCCAGATAGCGGTTGCGCACCGCGAAGGAGCCGGAGAGCGTCTTGTGGGTATAGGCGTTGGCCGCCACCGGCTCGATGCCGGGCGAGGCGCCGCCGCAGATGATCGAGATGGAAGCCGTCGGCGCAATCGCGGTCTTGTTGGAGAAACGCTCGTCCATGCCGAAATCGGCGGCATCGGGGCAGGGGCCGCGCTCGTCCGCCAGCCGCTTCGACGCAGCATCGGCATCCGCCTGGATGCGCGAGAACATGCGCCGGTTCCAGACCGACGCCATGACGGACTCGAGCGGCACATTCACGCTCTGCAGAAAGCTGTGGAAGCCCATGACGCCGAGCCCCACCGAGCGCTCGCGCATCGCCGCATAGGCGGCCGTGTGCATGGAGTCCGGCGCATTCTCGATGAAGTCCTGCAATACATTGTCGAGGAAGCGCATCACGTCCTCGATGAAGCCCGGCGCGCGCTCCCATTCCAGATAGCGCTCGAGATTGAGCGAGGAGAGGCAGCACACGGCCGTGCGCTCGCCGCCGCGATGGTCGGGGCCGGTCGGCAGCACGATCTCGGCGCAGAGGTTCGAGGTCTTCACCTCCAGGCCCGCCAGCTTGTGGTGTTCGGGCCGGGCGCGGTTCACATGGTCGATGAAGATGAGATATGGCTCGCCGGTCTCGATCCGGGCCGTGAGGATGCGAATCCAGAGGTCGCGGGCGCGGATGCGGTTCTGCACGCTGTGGTCGCGCGGGCTGATGAGCGCCCATTCCTCGTCCGCCTCCACCGCGCGCATGAAGGCGTCCGGCACCAGCACGCCGTGATGCAGGTTGAGCGCCTTGCGGTTGGGGTCGCCGCCGGTGGGCCGGCGCAGCTCCACGAACTCCTCGATCTCCGGGTGGCTCGCCTGCATATACACCGCCGCCGAGCCGCGCCGGAGGCTGCCCTGGCTGATGGCGAGGGTGAGCGAATCCATGACGCGCACGAAGGGGATGACGCCGGAGGTTCGCCCGTTCTGGCCGACCTTCTCGCCGATGGAGCGCAGATTGCCCCAATAGCTGCCGATTCCACCGCCGCGCGCCGCCAGCCACACATTCTCCGTCCAGAGCCCGACGATCCCCTCCAGGCTGTCGTCGGCCTCGTTCAGGAAGCAGGAGATCGGGAGGCCGCGCTTCGTACCGCCATTGGACAGCACGGGCGTTGCCGGCATGAACCAGAGCTTCGAGATGTAGTCGTAGAGCCGCTGGGCGTGCGCGCTGTCGTCGGCGAAATGGCCGGCGACGCGCGCGAACAGGTCCTGGTAGGACTCGCCCGGCATCAGGTAGCGGTCTTCCAGCGTCTCCTTGCCGAAGCGGGTCAGCAGACCGTCGCGGCCGCGGTCGAGCACGACGCGGATGCCGCGCTCGTTCTGATAGACCTCGTCGGCATGCAGATGGGGCAGCAGCGGCGCCGTGCTGTCGGCATCGCGGTCGCGGAGTCGTAGTTCGCCGGAACCGTCCATCTCCTGCCTCCAACCACAATCAGTGCGCATCTTTCCAACGATACACGCTATATCTTGTGGGTCCCGGTCACTATGACCGAACTTTCAGCTTAGCGCAAAAGCGCCCCTGATGCACACGGAAAAGTGAAAATTGCGCTGGCCGGAACGCTGGCGCCGGTATCTTTCGGGCTGTAATTTGACGCTGGGCGCCACGCAACGGGAGGGTCTCCGGGTCATGCGAATCGTCGCAATCGCCGTTGCGGCAGTGCTCGTCGGCGGTATCGGTGCATCGGCGGCAGCGGATGTCGACGGCGCAAAGCTCTTCAAGAAGAAATGCACGGTCTGCCACCGCCTCGACGAGACCGGAAAGAAGAAGGTCGGCCCGAACCTCTGGGGCGTGGTCGGGCGTCCCATCGCCTCGGCGCCGGGTTTCAAATATTCCAAGGGGCTCGGCAGGCACAAGGGCAAGACCTGGACCGAGGAAAATCTCGACGCCTGGCTGACCAAGCCGAGGGCGTTCGCAAAGGGCACGCGCATGGCGTTTCCGGGCTTCAGGAAGGCCGGGCAGCGCGCTGCCGTCATCGCTTATCTGAGGAGTGCGGTTCAATGAAGGCATTGCTGGCGGGAATTCTGGCGCTCGCCTGCGTTTCCGGGGCGCAAGCCGCCACGCCGGAGCGCGTCCGCGTCGCCGGCGAGGTCATCGACACCTGGTGCTATGTCACGGAGATCATGTTCGCGGAAGGTACCGCGCATCACCAGTGCGCGGTCTGGTGCGCGGTGGGCGGCATCCCGGTCTCCATCAAGGGCGATGACGGGCAGGTCTATATGGTGCTGCGTATCGAGGACGAGGACCCGGTAGACAATCCGCGCGTCATCGACATCCAGTCCCACCGGGTCACGGTGGATGGCGACCTCTACAAACGCGACGGCGTCAACTACCTGATCGTGACGCAGGTCGCCGAGGACGGCGGCGTCGTCAACCTGACCCACGAAGAATACGGCATCATGCCGTTCGGGGAGTGAACGCTATGCGTATTCTGTCCGCCCTTTTGGGCCTTGCGATGATGGCCGGTCCCGCTGTCGCCGCCGAGGAGTGGGGCATCGAATATGAGGAGAAGGCGCGGTTGACTGTGACCGTCGTCGATATCGTCTGCGAGCTGACCGACGACTGCCCCGACAATTGCGGCGGCGGCAAGCGCCAGCTTGGACTGCTCACCGAAGAAGGCCGCCTTATCCCGGCAGCCAAGAACTTCGACCCCTTCGCCGGCACGCAGGCTGACCTGCTGCCCTTCTGTGGCCAGAAGACGGTGGTGGACGGCCTGCTGATCGAGAACCCGAAGCTGCCCATGTTCGCCGTCCAGTTCAAGAAATCGGCAGACCCCGACGGCAAGTGGGCGCGCGGCAACTGGTTCGTCAAGGAATGGGCCAAGGCCAATCCGGACAAGGAAGCGGGCCAGTGGTTCCGCCACGATGCGCGCATCGTGGCCAAGATCGAGCGCACCGGGAAGCTCGGGATTCCGGGGCTCGAACTCAAGGAATAGCAGCCCGGACCGGCCGCTCCTCCGTCATGCCCGGACTTGATCCGGGCATCTCCCTCGGGCAGTTGCGGTGGCGAAAGTGGATGGCCGGAACAAGTCCGGCCATGACGACATGGGGTCCGGCCGAGACGGGATGGGGAGCCTCGGGCAACGGCCCGCGAACTCCGGAAACGGGACACCAGCCCGCATTTCTCACCAGGGTCACAGTCTGCGTCGCGTCCAGGCGTTCGATCCGCAAGGAGCGGGCCGAAAAGCGTAGCGGTGGCTACGGTTGAGGCCCGCGACGACGCGGGCGGACGCCTGGGCGCGGCCCGACAGCGCCGCGCAGACCATGACCCTGGTGAGAAATGCGGGCTAGACGCGGTCGCCGACGAGGGGGTTTCCGGCCCTTTCGGCGGCGAAAGTGGACATCGGCCCGTGCCCCGGCAGGAAGGCGATGTCGGAGCCGAGCGGCCAGAGCCTGGTGCGGATCGAGCGGATCAGCGCGGCATGGTCGCCGCCGGGCAGGTCGGTGCGCCCGATGGAGCCCTGAAACAGCACGTCGCCCACCACGGCCAGGTTCGACGGGCGGTGGAAGAAGATCACATGGCCCGGCGTGTGGCCGGGGCAGTGGCGCACTTCCAGCACCAGGTCGGAGACCGTCACCTCATCGCCCTCGTCGAGCCAACGCGCCGGCTCGAACGCGATGGCCGGCCCGAAGCCGAACTGCTCCGCCTGCTCCGGCAGGCCTTCGATCAGGAACCGGTCGGCCTCGTGCGGACCCTCGATGGGCACGCCCAGCTCGGCAGCGAGCGTGCCTGCGCCGGCGGCGTGGTCGACATGGCCGTGGGTCAGCAGGATCTTCTCGACCGTCACGCCCTGCTCCTCGACGGCGGCGCGGATGCGCGGCAGGTCCCCGCCGGGATCGATCACTGCGCCCGTCATGGTCGCCTCCGACCAGACGATCGAGCAGTTCTGCTGGAACGGCGTAACGGGAACGACTTGTCCCTTGAGCCCCATGCGAAGCGCCTCCCCTCGATGGCGGCGGCACTATAGCGGTGTTTGCTCCGGGGTCCCGACTTGCCTGACAAACTTCGGATGCCGCACCTCGCTGCGCTACAATCGCGCCGGCGCAACCGGTGCCTTTAGAGCGGAATCCATTCGGATTGAATTGCAATCGGGACCGAACCCAAAACCGTCACCCCGGCCCACGAGCCGGGGCCCAGAACCGCCTTCGAAACCTGGTGAAGTCCCGGTAGGCTGGACCCCGGATCTCCGCTGCGCTCCGTCCGGGGTGACAGTTGAGACTGCACGTTCGACTTCGTTTCAACTCGAACGGACCGTGTTTTAGCGGGAGAGACCGATGGCGATTCAGGGTTATGCCGATCTCGATGCGACGGATCTTGCAGGTCTGGTCGCTCGTGGAGACGTTTCGGCTCCGGAAGTTCTGGAGGAGGCGATCGAGCGGGCCGAGCGGGTCAATCCCCGGCTGAATGCGCTCGTCTATCCTTGGTACGACCATGCAAGGGAGCGCATCCGGGACGGCCTGCCCAGGGGTCCCTTCCATGGCGTCCCGTTCCTCCTGAAGGACCTCTACCAGGACTATGAAGGGCAGAAGCAGAGCAATGGCTGCCGCGCGCTGGCGGGAACCGTCGCCGGGCAGGACGGCGAGATGGTCAGCCGCTACAAGGCCGCCGGACTCAGCATTTTCGGGCGGACGGCCTCGCCGGAATTCGGCCTCTCCACGACCACGGAATCCGCGCTCCACGGCGCGACGCGCAACCCCTGGAACCCGGAGCTGACGTCCGGAGGCTCGTCGGGCGGCGCGTCCAGCATGGTGGCGGCCGGCGTGCTGCCGATCGCGAACGCCTCCGACGGCGGCGGCTCGATCCGCGTGCCCGCGTCCTGCACGGGGCTGTTCGGGCTGAAGCCGACGCGCGGCCGCA
>MPNF01000068.1 GCA_002238885.1 Alphaproteobacteria bacterium bin95
CGCGTCCGACGGCGATGCCGGCGCGGCGCCGGTCCCGTCGGCGTTCGGGCGGAGCTAGCCGGTGCAACTCGACCCCGTGACCATCCGGATCCTCTGGAACCGCCTCATCACGATCGTCGACGAGGCGGCGACGGGGCTCATGCGCACCGCCTATACCCCCTCGGTGAAGGAGTACCACGACTTCTGCTGCGCGCTGTTCGACGCCGACGCGCAGATGCTGTCCCACTCGACGGTCACGACCGCGGGATTCCTCGGCATCGTCCCGGAGGTGCTGCGCAACTTCATCGCGAAATACCCCCCGGAGACCCTCAGGCCGGGCGACGCCATCATCACCAACGATCCCTGGATCGCGAGCGGCCACCTCATCGACATCTCGATCGCGGCCCCCATCTTTCATCGGGGCCGGATCGTCGGCTACACGCTCTGCATCGTCCACCACCTCGACATGGGGGGGCGGATGTCCACGCTCGAGTCGAAGGACATGTACGAGGAGGGGCTGAAGATCCCGATCCTCAAGCTCTTCGACGAAGGGCGGCTGAACGAGACCGTGTTCGACTTCATGCGGGCCAACATCCGGGTGCCGGACAAGGTGCTGGGCGATGTCCGGGCGCAGCTCGTCGCCAACAATGTCTGCTCGCGGGGGCTGAAGGGGCTGCTGGAGGAATATCGGCTCGACGGGCTCGAGTCGCTGGGAGCCGAGGTCATTCGCCGCACCGAGTCGAGTCTGCGGCGCAAGATCGCGGCGCTCCCCGACGGGTCGTACCGCAATGTGGCGGTGCTCCCCAAGGTCCCGGGCTGCGACGACGAGATCGTTGTGAAAGTGGATGTCACGGTGGCGGGCGATAGCGTCACCGTCGACTATTCGGGCTCGTCGGGCGAGGTCGGGGCCGCGATCAACTGCTCCTACAACATGACGCGCTCCTACACCGCCTACCCCATCAAGCTCGCCCTGGACCCCCGTGTGCCGAACAATGAGGGCGGCCTGCGGCCCATCGAGGTGATTGCGCCGGAGGGCACCGTCGTCAATTCGCGCCCGCCCGCCGCCACCTGGGGCCGGACGATGATCTCGCACCTCTTTCCCGAGATCGTGTTCGCGACGATGGAGGGGATCATGCCGGAATCGATCCTCGCCTCGAACGGCGGCTCTCCGGCCAACGAGGTCTATCTCCACGGCCGCCATTCCGACGGCCGGTCGTTCCTCGCGATCGCCCAGCACAGCGGCGGCTTCGGCGCGAGCGCCCGCCACGACGGCTATGCCTGCCTCTGCTTCCCCAACAACACGCGCAACATCCCCGTCGAGGTCACCGAGAACGAGGCGCGCATGTACTATGTTCGCAAGGAGCTCCGCGCCGATTCGGGAGGGCCGGGCCGCAACCGGGGCGGGCTCGGCCAGGATATCGAGTTCGCCATCCTCGACGGCGGCAACGAGCGCGCCCGGGACGTCGAGAGCTCGGTGCGGCTCAGCGGCCGCACCGAGGACGGCCCCTTTCCGGTGTTCGGCCGGCTTGGCGGCCGGAACGGGCGCGGCAGCGGCCTCTGGCACAATGGCGAGCCGGTCGATCACGGCATCTACCGGCGTCTCGCCCCCGGCGACCGCACGCGGTTCGTGCTGAGCGGCGGTGGCGGCTACGGCGACCCGTTCGAGCGCGAACCCGAGCGGGTGCTCGCCGACGTCGCGCAGGGCTACGTGACGGTCGAACGCGCCGAGGAGGACTACGGCGTCGTCATCGACAGGGCGTCGATGACCGTCGACGACGAGGCGACCCGGCGCCTCCGCGCCCGGGGGCGGTCGCCGGCGAAGTGAAGGCCGCGGACGGTCGGCGGGGCGGCGGTCGGCCGATTCGGTTGGACAAAGGGGAATTTCCGCCTCTACTGTCGGGGCCCCTTTCGCGGGGGCGGGACGACCCGGACCGTTGGGGCCGCGGGGAACCTCCGGTCCTGCAGGGGACCGCCAGTCGAACGCGCCGGAAGCCTTGCTCATGGACGGAGCCCTGAAGACAGACCCCTTCTGGTGGGAAGCCGCGCCGCGCCCTGACCCTGAGCCGGAGGAGTTGCCGGCGCGCGCCGATGCGGTGGTGGTCGGGGCCGGGTTCACGGGCCTCAGCGCGGCGCTGACGCTCGCGCGGGCCGGGCGCAAGGTCGTGGTACTGGAAAAGGACAGGCCGGGCGAGGGCGCGTCGAGCCGCAATGGCGGTATCGCCAGCGGCAATCTCCGTCAGAGCTTCGGCGGCATGATCCGCGCCTGGGGGCTGGAGCGTGCCAGGGCCGTGGAGGCCGAAGGGCAGGCCGCGCGCGCCGATCTCGCGCGTTTCATCGGGGACGAGGGCATCGACTGCGACTGGAAGCAGACCGGGCGCTTCACCGGCGCGATGCGCCCGAAGCACTACGAGTCCATGGCTGCCGAATGCGAGCTGCTGAACCGCCATCTGGACTACGGGGCCTGGATGGTGCCGAAGGCCGAGCAGTACGCGGAGATCGGCTCCGACCTCTATTGCGGCGGCATGGTGCGCGAGGACATCGGCGGGCTGCATCCCGGCAAGTTCCACCAGGGCATGCTCGACCGGGCGCTCGAGGCGGGCGTTGCCGTCCATGCGCGCACGGCGGTCGAGACCGTCGAGGACGACAGCAGCACGAAACGGGTTCGAACCGCACGCGGCAGCATTGCCGCGCCGCATGTCATCGTGGCGACGAACGGCTATACCGGCCGCGAGGCGCCCTGGCTGCGCCGGCGCATCGTGCCGATCCCGAGCCAGATCGTCGCCACCGACCCGATCCCGAAGGAGGTGCTCGACCGGCTGATGCCGAAACGCCGGATGCTGGGCGAGACGCGCAACCTCTACCACTATTTCCGCCCGGCGCCGGACGACAGCCGCATCGTGTTCGGCGGCAGGGCGGGGGCGCTTACCGACGACGAGTCGCGCAAGGCCCAGCGGCTCGGCGCCGGGCTCGCGGAGATCTTCCCGGAGCTGGCCGGTATCGGCGTCAGCCATTGCTGGTTCGGCTATACCGGCTTC
This sequence comes from Alphaproteobacteria bacterium bin95, assembly GCA_002238885.1. GTDB lineage: Bacteria > Pseudomonadota > Alphaproteobacteria > Bin95 > Bin95 > Bin95. The sequence goes on from MPNF01000068.1 coordinate 3,015, forward strand.
ACCTTCGACTTCATGCCGAAGCTGGTGGTGCGCAACGGCGTGCATTACGCCGCCGGCTTCTGCGGTTCGGGCGTGGTCTGGGCGCGGTGGCTCGGCATGAAGGCGGCGCAGAGCATTGTCGGCAACCGGCCGCCGGAGACGGCCTTCGCCGCCGGCGATTTCGTCACCCGCCCGCTCTATTACGGCCGCCCCTGGTTCCTGCCCCTCATGGTCGGCTGGTACGAGTTCAAGGACCGGGTCGGGCTGTAGCGGGTTAGCGCCCTCCGGATGCCGGCCTGAACATGCGGAGCCCCGCGCCCCGCCTGTCGAAGACGAGGTGCTTGACGGCGCCGACCAGGTGGAGGGCGGCCAGCGGGATGAAGAGATGGCCCGCAATGTCGTGGACCCGTTCCACGATTTCATGCAGGGCCCGGTTCGCTCCCATCGGGGAGGGGATTCCGAGTCCGAACACGTCCAGCTCCTGCCCGAGCGACCAGGGGAGCAAGTATCCGGAGACCACGACAACCGCGATCGCGGCAAGCAGCGCCCTGTGAACGAGCCACGCTGCGAGATTGAAGACGGCCCACTGGTCCGTCGCGTCGGGCATGCCTCGCCTCATCCGGTGCCATACCCGCCACAGGAGAAACAGCCCGGCGATTGCGCCGCCGCTCACATGAAAGATGTAGGCGGCGCTGCCTCGTTCACCTTCGTGGGTGAAGAACAGCGAGACGACCAGGATTGCTGCCAGCCAGTGGACGAGGATGGAGGAGAGCGAGTAGCCGTCGCTCCGGGTCATGACTGGCTCTCCTCAGTCGGTCGTGCGGGGCGCGGCGCCGGTTGAAGGTGGCCGCGCCGGCCGGACCAGCGCCGGACCCTCGCGCAATAGGCGTCGTATTCCGCGCCGAACCGTCTTTGCATCACCTCCTCTTCGTAGGCGATGTCCCAGTAGCGGACGATGAGGGCGAAGACCGCGGCGAGGATGAGCGCCGCCGCTGTCGCTGAGGCGAGCGCGGCGCCGAAGCCCGCCAGCACAAGACCCAGATACATCGGATTGCGGCTGACGGCGTAAAGCCCGTCGGTGACCAGCTTGTCGGGTTCTTGGAAGGTATAGACATTGGTTCCCGCCCGCTGGAACCGCATCTTGCCGGCGACGGAGATGGCGATGCCCAGGACAGTGAGCGCTCCGCCGGCCCAGGGCAGCCAGGCTCGGTCGAACCGTTCGAGGGGCAGGAACAGGTATGCCGCCAGAATGGCGGCGATCAGGATCCAGAAGAGCGTCGGGGGATTGATGCGCATGGCTTGCCCTCGCAGAAGCGGATGCCGCCTTCTGTAGGACCTGCATGTAACGCGCCTGTGTCCCGGCCCGCCCCAATCGGTAACGCCGTGTTTCCGGCGGGCGTTCCGTTACGCTCCGTAACCGAAGATCGCGGGTCAGACCTCCTGCGCCTTGAGGCCGCGCTGCACTGCCGGGCGGGCGGTCATGATGTCGTACCAGCGCTTCACATTCGGGAACCGGTCGAAGTCGAGGTCGATCCACTCATAGCGGCAGGCCCAGGGATAGACGGCGATATCGGCGATGGAATAGTCGTCGCAGAGGAAGTCCCGCCCCTCCAGCCGCCGGTCCATGACGCCGTAGAGCCGGTAGCTCTCCTCGGTATAGCGCTCGATGCCGTAGGGCACCTCGACCTTGGCGGCACGGCGGAAATGGTGCGCCTGGCCCTGCATCGGCCCGACGCCGCCCATCTGCCACATCAGCCATTGCAGCACCTCGTAGCGCTTGCGCGGCTCGGTCGGCCAGAGGGGGCTGCCGGTCTTCTCGGCGAGGTAGATCAGGATGGCACCGCTCTCGAACAGCGAAATCGGCCCGCCGCCGGGGCCGTCCGGGTCGATGATCGCCGGGATGCGGTTGTTCGGGCTGATCTTCAAGAAATCGGGGTGGAACTGCTCGTCCTTGCCGATATTGACCGGGTGCCACTGGTACTCCAGCCCCAGCTCCTCCAGCATGATCGAGATCTTGCGCCCGTTGGACGTGTTCCAGCTATGGAGATGAATCATAGGGGCCGTTTTCCTTCGGCATTGCGTGAATTGCGGCGTGGCCGCCGCGGGGCGCCCGCCCGGACGCCTTTGAGGCGCACTGCGGGCAGACGCTTCAGTCTCTGGTTGAGCGGATCGACTTCGATCCCCACGGACTCCAGTGCGGTAACGCCCAGCAGGGGCTCTGCGTCCGGCGCTCCATAGAGCACGGTTCCGCCAACCGTTTCGCCCATGAACTCGATTTCCGCGACCGTGACATCCATCGCGATTTCGCTGCCGTCTGCCAATTCGTAAACGCGCCGGCCTCGCGGTTTCAGCCCGATCGCATCCAGATGCGGCCGAGGCACGAGCGAATCTGTCGCCCCGGTGTCCACCAGGAACAAGGCTTCCCAATACCGCTCAGGGTCGGCCGGATTGCGAATGGCTACCGTCACATGCGTTGCGCCCATGAGCCTCCGGCCTCCCTTGAATGCGGACCCGATGCCGGACCTTACCCGCCCGCCGCACCGTTGGCGAGCAAGGCATCGATGCGTCCGGACGCCAGGCCCGTTGCGCGGACGGCGGCGAGGATGGCAGTCCAGGCGTCTTCGGCGAGCGGCAGGCCGTTGGCGCGGCGCTCGGCGGCGGTGGCCCGCTCCGGGTCGCCCGGCACCAGCACCGGCTTGTCCGGGTCGGCGGGCCGCGCGGACAGCAGCCACTCGATATAGTCCTCCACCGTCCGGGAGAACGCCTCGCCCGGGCCGAAGGCGTCCGGCACGGCGTAAAGCGAGAACATGCCGTTGGCGAACGGCCGCTGCGCCGGGCCGCAGACGCCGTTTCCGGTGAGCGCGCCGCCCAGCAGCTCGCACATCAGCGCCAGGCCCGAGCCCTTGTGATCGCCCATCGCGCGGATGGCGCCCTTGCCGTCGCGGAATTGCGGCGGCGCGTCGGGTCCCGCCGTGCCGTATAGCGCCACCGGATCGCTCGTAAGCCGGCCTTCGCCGTCGATCAGCGCATGATCCGGCACCGGCTTGCCGCCCTTGGCGGCGACCAGCACCTTGCCTTCCGCGACCACGGACGTGGCGAAGTCGAGCACCAGCGGGTCCCGGTCCCTGCGCGGCACGGCGACACAGAAGGGTGCGGTCGAGAAACGCCGCTCCCGCGCGCCGTAGGGCGCCACCAGGATGCTGCCGCGCGCATTCACGAAATGGACCGAGACCAGGCCTTCCTCAGCGGCCATCGCGGACCACTCGCCGATGCGGCCGAGATGGCCGGTATTGCGCAGCGCCACCACGCCGACGCCGCCTGAGCGCGCCTTGTCGATGCCGCAGCGCACGGCCTGAGGGCCGATGGTCTGGCCGAAGCCGAGCCGCCCGTCGAGCACGGCCATCGCGCCGGTGTCCGATACGGTCTCCACCTCGCGGTCCGCCACGACCCGCCCGTCGCGCAGCATGTCCAGGTAGCGCGGGACGCGCACGATGCCGTGGCTGTCATGGCCGGCAAGGTTGGCCGATACCAACGAGACGGCAATGCGCGCGCCCTCGGCATCGGAACAGCCCGCCGCAGCGAAGGCTTCGCCGATCAGGGATTCGGCGGTTTCGACCGGTATGCGAGGCACCGGGTTCTCCTCAGAGTGTCGGGAACAGCACTCCGAAGACGATACCGGAGAGGACCGCGCCCGCAAATCCGAGTCCGACATAAGCCGCGAAGACAGGGCGTCGCACCAGGGCATAGACGGCCGTCATGGCCGGGATGCAGCTCACCGCACCCGCCACCATGAAGGCCATGCCGGCGCCGTTGGTCATGCCCTGCTCGATCAGTCCGGCAACGAGCGCCGGGGCCGCATAGCCGTTCAGATAGGCGGGCGCGCCCACCAGCGCCGCGACGACGATCGGCAACAGTCCCTCGCCGCCGACTGCGCCCGCAATCGCCTCCGCCGGCAGCCAGGCCAGCATCAGGCTCTCCAGCAGGTAGGCCAGCGTTAGCCATTTGAGCAGGAAGAGCGCATTGTCCCGCGCCTCGGACGCGAAGAGCCGCCGACGGTCGGCATCTCCCCAGAAGCGCCATTCCGGCGCGCCGCCGAACGCGCTCGGGGCGCCGCAGCAACCGCCAGCCTCGCGCGGTCTCACGGGGTTTGCGAACAGGCCGGCGCCCATCGCCGCCTGCACCGCGAAACCGCCCATGAGGCCGACGCCGACGGCAGCCACGGTTTTGCCGACGGCAAACGGCCAGCCGAGCGCGCCGGCGGTGATGAGGAAGGCGGCGGGGTCCATCAGCGGCGAGGACAGCCAGAACGCCATCACCGCCGAAACCGGCGTGCCGAGCGCCAGCAGCGCCGCCACGAAGGGGATCACCTCGCAGGAGCAGAAGGGCGCGAGCCCGCCGACCAGCGCCGCCAGCACGATCATCCGGGTCTCCCGCCCGACGAAGGCGCGCGCCACCAGCGCATCGGCCCCCGTCGCTTTCAGCCCCGCCACGGCCAGCACCGCAAAGGCGATGAAGGGCAGGGTTTGCGCGAGCGCCCCCAGCGTGAAGGACACGGACGGGCGGAACTGGGCCGGATCGGCAAGCGCGACCGCTGCCAGGATGATGAGCACGGCCGGCCAGACGCGGCCGATATTCGGCCATTCCAAGCGTCTCAGGGTAGCAACGAGGGCCGTCATCGGGGCGGTCTCTATTTCGGTATTTCTAACTAAATCGAAATATGCCGATGGGCGGAAGGGCTGTCAACCTCGTCCGCGCAGCATTCCCTCAGCAAGAAACCGAGCGTCTCCGTCATCGCTTCGGCATTGGCGCGGCAGATGAGCGTGGTGCCGCGCCGCTCCCGGCTCATCAGGCCGCAGTCCACCAGCCGGCGCAGATGGTGCGAGAGCGTGGAGCGGGGAACGCCGGTGCGCTCATGAATATCGTTGACGGCAAGCCCCCGCTCGCCCGCCCGCACCACATGGCGGAACACGGCAAGCCGCGTTTCGTTGCCGAGCACTTCCAGGCGGACGGCGATTTCACCAAGCGTCATGGGGCCGCAGTATAGAGCGGAAGAGCGGCCGCGCCGCATCGTCTGCGCGAGCGCCCCTGCCAGTGTGCTTCGGCGCCCGCAAATCCACGATGAAATTCCAATAAGTTCTTTTTTTGTTCGTTTCACTGCTTGACATATGAGAAAATGTGCTAGACTGTCCATAAAGGAAGGGGCATCCGGGGCCGCTTCTCGGGCGCCGCGCGGCGCCATTTTCAAAAGACCCATCCAGAACACACGGGAGACGTGCGTCCAGCGTCTCGCGCGCGCAATCAGGCGCACGAACCGCGCCGGCGCCAACGGGCGCCCGCGCCCGCGCGCAAACTGCGCGCGGCAATAGGGACCCGCCGCTCCCGGACCGGCAAGGAGACGAGATGACTGCAACCGACCCCCGCCCCGCCCTGGCGCCGGCCGCCGAAGCTCTCGCCGCAGCCTATGTCCAGAACATGGGCGCCGGGTCGCCGCCGCCCGACGACCGCGCCGAATGCCACCGGGCCGGGCGCGCCGCGCTCGCCCATCTGTGCCAGCTTCTGGCCGTGACGGACTGGGCCGCCGCACATTTGCCCGAGCCGGCCGCAGCGCCCCTCGAAGTCCGGCTACGATGGGAGCGAGGACGAGTCCTGCCATGGCGAAAGGAAATATGTCGGAAAGCTGAGGACACCCGAATTAGAGCGGAAGCCATTCGGATTGAACCGCAATTGAGACTGAACCCAAAACCGTCACCCCGGCCTACGAGCCGGGGTCCAGAACGGCTTTCAAACCTTGGTGAAGTCCAGGTAGGCTGGACCCCGGATCTCCGCTGCGCTCCGTCCGGGGTGACAGTTGAGACTGCACGTTCGACTTCGTTTCAACTCGAACGGCCCCTGTCCTGGCGCACCGGCAGGCCCCGGATTTCGTTCAGCGCAAGGTCTTCGACCGGCGTCAGGCACATTTCGTCGAAGCTCCTCATGGCCCGCTTCGCCATAACGCCCGCTCCCGCCAGGCCGAGCGCGGATTCATGCACGACCGCCAGCGCGTCGCTCCTGTATCGCTCAGCCATCGCAGATCACCTCGAAAATCGCTCTATCGGACGCGTGTCCGTGAGACAGGCCTCACATGATCTCCAGCTCCACCGTGCCCAGTGCCTCGTGGGTATAGACCGCGCGGTTGCCGGCCTCGCAGCGGCGGGCCGCGGGCGATGGCGTTGTTGGCGAGCCAGGCCAGCGGCTCGAAGGGATGGCCCATGGCGTCGCCGCCACGGCCCTCGCCCACGGGCTTGCCGTCGATCTCCAGGCTGCCGCGCGCGCCCACGAGGTCGAGCGCCTGCCAGTCGGCGATTTCCGGGCCGGCCACGACACCGCCGTTCCAGGCATTGTCGGCGATGAGCTCGAAGGCGTTCATGTTGTTGTAGTCGGCCTCGCGGTCGTCGATGAGCTCGAAGGCGGCCGCCACCGCGCCGCCGCGTCCGGGCCCGGCCCGTATCCGGCGGGTCGCCCGCGAGGCGCCCCATCGCCTCGCATTCGAGCCCGATACGCATCAGCGACGAGCGCGGCAGGCGCGCGGGCGAGCGGTGGACGCGCTCGGCGAAGATCGCGCCCGCGCAGGGCTGGTCTATGCCCGGCACCACCCGGCGCATGGCGGCGGAGGTGAGCGCCACCTTCCAGCCCGCGATCGGCAGGGCGAGGGCGTCCACAAACGCCCCTTGCACCCGGTAGGCGTCCTCCTCGGACTGCGGCGCAATGCCGGCGGGCAGGCGCTCGAAGCGCCGGCCCTGGCGGTGCGCGGCGAGCAGGAAGTCCGCCGCTGCCTCGACAGTCACACGCCCATCTCCTCGAACACCTTCGAGGCTTCCCGGAACGCCTCGACGGCGGCCGGCACGCCGGCATAGATGCCGACCTGCAGGAACACCTCGGCGATCTCTTCCTTGGTGACGCCGTTGTTGAGCGCGCCGCGCGTGTGCAGGCGAAGCTCGTGCGTGCGCCCCAGCGCCGCCAGCATGGTCAGGTTCATGATGCTGCGGGTCTTGTCCGGCAGGCCGTCGCGGCACCACACCGTGCCCCAGCAATATTCGGTGACGAATTGCTGGAGCTGGTGGGCGAAATCGTCCTCCGCGCCCCTGGCGATGGAGGGCCCGACATATTCTTCGCCGAGCACGCGGCGGCGGGCGGCCAGCCCCTGTTCGAAGCCCGGCGTGCGGTCGTAGCTGCTGAGGTCCATGATCTTGTTCGCTCCGTTTCGATCCCCAGCAGCAAACCCCATTCGCGCTCCCCGCTCAAGCGGGGCCGGAGAGGAGGCTCATGACAAAACATGACATTGCATGACATCCCGCGGGGGTCCCGGCCCCGGCGCCGCAGCCTGTCAGGACAGGACGGAGATCGTCTTGGCGCGGATGAGGTCGAAGTCGATGACGGCGCCGAGGCCGGGCGCTTCCGGCACATGGACCCGCCCGTTGCCGTCCACGACAATTTCCTCGGCGAGCCCGTAGCGGTGGGCGCCGTCCGGCATCAGCACT
>MPNF01000069.1 GCA_002238885.1 Alphaproteobacteria bacterium bin95
GCGGCGGCCTCCGCAACGTCGCCCGAGGGACTGAGGTTCAGGTCGCCGTCCACGGTGCCGAAGCCCAGCATGGCCTCGCCCGGACGCGCGGAAGCGGCCTCCATCCGGAGCGGGCTGTCGGGCGCATAGTGCCGCAACAGCATACCGGGCGAAGCGCGCGGTTCATCGCCTGCCGACGGGGCGGGCTCCGCTAGCTCCCCGACCTCGGCCTCGATGGCCTCGGCCTCGATAGCGCCCGGCCGCAGCAGGACCGGCGGGCCGTCGCCGAGCGCGACCACGGTCGATTCGAGGCCGAGCTGGCAGGGGCCGCCGTCCAGAACCGTGGCAACCCGCTCGCCGAGCTCGGCCGTCGCGTGGGCCGCCGTCGTGGGACTGAGGCGTCCCGACCGATTGGCGCTCGGCCCGACCAGCGGCCGGCCGGAGGCCTGGATCAGCGCTTCCGCGAGCGGGTGCGCCGGCCAGCGCAGGGCCAGCGTGTCGAGGCCGGCCGACGCAAGCCACGAGACCGGAGAATCCGGCGCGCGCGGCAGTACCAGCGTCAGCGGTCCCGGCCAGAACCTGCCTGCGAGCCGACGGGCGCGGTCGTCGAAGACCGCCAGCGCCTCGGCCGTCTCGCGGTCCGCGACGTGCACGATGAGCGGGTTGAAGCGCGGCCGGCCCTTCGCCTCGAACACCGCGGCGACGGCACCGTCGTCGGTTGCGTCGGCGCCCAGGCCGTAAACGGTCTCGGTCGGAAAGGCGACGAGGCTGCCGGCGCGGATCAACCGGGCGGCTTCCTCGACAGCCGCCCCGGAGGTCACGAGCCGCCCCAGGCGATGAACCAGGGGTTCGAGAAGCGCGCCTTGCCGTAGAGCAGTTCCGGGCCGTCGTTGATCTCGCGCACCGAGCCGCCGGCGGCCGCCAGCACGGCATGGCCGGCCGCCGTGTCCCACTCATTGCTGCCGCCGTAGCGCGGATAGACATCGGCCTCGCCGCGCGCGATCAGGCAGAATTTGAGCGAGCTGCCGGCGTCGATCTGCCGGGCGACATCGTAGCGGGCGAGGAAGCGGTCGATGTCCCTGCCCGCGCCGTAAGTGCGGCTGACCGTGACCGTGATACCCGTTTCGGGGAACGGACGGATAGCGATCGTCCGCCGTCCGTCGCCGTCTTCCAGAAAGGCGCCGCCGCCCGCCCGGCCCGCATAGAGTTCGCCCGATGCCGGCAGGTAGACGGCGCCGAGCACCGGCCGGCGTTCCTCGATGAGCGCGATGTTCACCGTGAACTCGGGAACCTTGCGGATGAACTCCTTGGTGCCGTCGAGCGGATCGACCAGCCAGAACGGCCCGCCGCCGATCTCCGGCACCCGCCCGGCCGCAACGCTCTCCTCGGCGACGACGGGAATATCCGGGGTCAGCGCGGCGAGGCGTTCGAGGATCAGGCGTTCGGCCGCCTCGTCCGCTTCCGTCACCTGGCTGCGGTCCGCCTTGCGGCGCGTTTCGAGGTCCGGCGCGCGGAACCACGGCATGATGACCTCACCCGCCTCGCGCGCGACCCGGCAGACGGACTCGAGCAGCTCTTCCCGCATCGGCGCGCTCCGCGCTCTAGCCGGGCCGTTCGTTCAAGTAGTGCAGCGGCAGGCCGGGCGCGGGCCAGGGGCAGGAAAGCAGCTTGCCTTCGCGCGACTGGGTAATGAAGGCCGTGCGAAGGTCCGCGCCGCCGAAGCAGATATTGGTCGTATAGGGGTCCGGCATCGGCACATGCTCCAGCCCCGACCCGTCGGCCCGGAAGATGGTGATGCCGGGGTCCATCAGCGTCGCCACGCAGATATTTCCCTCTGCATCCACCGCCAGGCTGTCCAGCGTGCGGTAGCCATGCGTCTGGTTCACCAGCCGTCCGCCATGCGGGCTCGGCCACGGCTGCTTCTTCAGGACGCCGGGCGCCTCGATGTCGAAAGCCCACAGGCGCCCGGTCTGCGTCTCGGCGACATAGACCGCGCTGTCGTCGGGGGAGAGGCCGATACCGTTCGGCGTAATCAGCGGGAACGCGGCCTCGGCGATGAAGGACCCGTCGGCGCGGGCATAGTGGATGCCGGTTCGGTCCCAATTGCGCTCGTCGTCGCGGACCTTGCCGAGATCGGTGAACCAGAACCCTCCCTCGCCGTCGAAGACGATGTCGTTCGGCCCCTTGAGCGGCCGGCCCTCGCACTCGGTATAGAGAACTTCGACCGCGCCGGTCTTCAGGTCCACCGCCTCGATCCGACCGCCGCTATAGTCTAGCGCCTGCCCGATAGGGCGCGTCAGCCCGCCCGGCTCGTCGAGCCATTCGAAGCCGCCATTGTTGCAGATATAGACCCGCCCGTCGGGGCCGAGCGCCGCGCCGTTCGGCCCGCCGCCGGTCTCCGCGACGACCTCGGTGCGCCCGCCCGGATGCACGCGCGTCAACGTGCCGCGACGAATTTCGACAAGGACCACCGAGCCGTCGGGCATCGCAATCGGTCCTTCGGGGAACATCAGCCCGTCGGCGACGGTCCGCAATTCGGTCATATCTACTCCGCAGCCGCGGTCGGGGAAGGACAGGCGGTCAGGCGCCCTTGAAGACGGGACGGCGCTTTTCGAGGAATGCCGTGACGCCCTCGGCATGGTCGTCAGTCGTCATCGACACCGCCATATGCTCGCCTTCCCACTGAAGCTGCTGCTCCATGGGCGTGTGGAAAGCGGTGTTGAAGAGCGACTTGGCCTGGGCGTAGGCAACAGTCGGGCCGTTGGCGAGCCGTTCAGCAAGCGCCCGCGTCTCGGCCTCCAGGTCGGCGGCCGGCACGACGCGATTCAGGATTCCTAGTTCGAGCGCGCGGTCAGCGCCGAACCGGTCGCCCAGCAGCGCCAGTTCCATCGCCTGCTTCATGCCGAGCGTGCGGGCGAGGAAATACGAGGAGCCGCCGTCCGGGCTCGCGCCGATATGGCAATAGGCGAGCGTGAAAAAGGCATCGTCGGCGGCAATCGCCAGGTCGCAGGCCGCAACCAGCCCGAGACCGAAACCGGCTGCCGCGCCCCGGACGCTGGCGATGACCGGCTTGCGCATCCGGCGGATCGCAAACACCGGCAGGTGGATGGCATGGATGCCCTCGATCACGACGCGCTTGCGGGTCTCCCTGTCAATATCGAGGCGTTCCTTCATGGCGCGAATGTCGCCACCGGCCATGAAGTGGTCGCCCGCGCCGCGCAGCACCACGCAGCGCACGGCGTCGTCATGTTCCAGATCTCCGATGACATCGCGCAGGTCGATGCGCATCTGCCCGCTCAGCGCGTTGCGCGCCTTCGGGTTGTTGAGTGTGACCCAGGCGATCCCTTTGTCGATTTCGCAAAGCACCGTGTCGCCCATACCGGCTTCTCCTTGTTTCGCGGCGGGCCAGATTGTAAGCGACACGGAACGCTTCGGGAAATCAACGATGCATCGCTACGGCGTGTTCGTCATCATCGCCGGGGGCCTTGTGCTGGCACTTACCTTCGGGTCGCGCCAGTCCTTCGGCATGTATCTGAACCCGATCAGCACCGATCTGGGCTGGTCGGTGGCCACGGTGTCGCTCGCACTGGCGATCCAGAGCATTTTCTGGGGCCTGGGCCAGCCCTTCTTCGGCTGGATTGCCGACCGGTTCGGCACCGGGCGGACTCTGGTCCTTGGAAGCGCGATCTACGCCGCCGGACTCTTCAGCGCCAGCCGCATGGAGACGCCGGAAGGCGCCTATCTCTCACTCGGCCTGCTGGTCGGCCTCGGAGCCGCCGGCTGCGGCATGCCCATCGTGATGACCGCGGTGGTGCGCGCCTTTCCCAAGGAGCGCCATCCGCTGGTCATGGCGTTGACGGCGACCGGGGTCTCGCTCGGGCAGTTCTTCGTTACCCCGGCCGCGCCCGTCGTCATCGATGCCTTCGGATGGCGGGGCGGGCTGCTGTGCCTCATGGGGATGATCGGCATCGTCGTGCTGCTGGCCGCGGTGCTGCGGACGCGCCCCGTGGCCCGGTCGCGCGCGCTCGAAGCCGAGCAGAGCCTGCGCGAGGCGTTGACGGAAGCGGGGGGCCATTCCGGCTATCTGTTGCTGACCGCGGGCTTCTTCGTCTGCGGCTTCCATGTGCAGTTCATCGTGACGCACCTGCCGAATTTCATTGCCGGAAGCGGCTTGCCCGCCACGACCGCCGGCTGGGCGATCGCGACTATCGGCATTTGCAACCTGATCGGCACCACGGCGGTGGGGTTCCTCGGCAGCCGTTTCCGCAAGAAATACCTGCTGAGCGGCATCTATGCGGTGCGCGCGCTCATGTTTGCCATCTATGCCTTCTCGCCCGTCACCACGACCACGACGCTCATCTTCGCCGCCGGCCTCGGTCTGGCCTGGCTCAGCACGGTGCCGCTCACCTCGGCGATTGTCGGGCAGATCTTCGGCACGCGCTATTTCGGCACGCTGTTCGGCGTCGTTTTCCTCGGCCACCAGGCGGGCGCGTTCCTGGGCGCCTCTCTCGGCGGCTACCTGTTCGACCTGACGGGCGGCTACGAAACCATCTGGCTCATCAATATCGCGCTCGGCCTGTTCGCCGCGATCATCCACCTGCCCATCGCCGATAAACCTCTCGTCCGCCCTTTGGCTCAGCCGGCATAACGGGAAAGTGATTGGCGGCCGGGGCGTTTCCTGCGCATTTGTTGCGCCAAGATGTGCAGAGGAGTGCATGGCATGCAGATCCTGAGACGACGGGGCTGGGAACTGCCGGAGCGCGAGGCGACTCCGGAAGCGGTGTTCCGCGACAGGCGCCGGCTGATCCAGGCGGCGGCGTTCGGCAGCATCGCGGCGGCGGCAGCCCCGCTGGCGGCACGAGCGGCCACGACCGAGACCGACCCGACCGCAGACCTGTATCCCGGGCCTCGTAACCCGGCCTACACGCTCGACCGGCCGCTGACGCCGGAGAAGGTCGCGACCACCTACAACAACTTCTACGAATTCGGTTCCAGCAAGGGCATCTGGAAGCGGGCGCGGGACAATCTGCGCATCCGCCCCTGGACCGTCCATATCGACGGCGATGTGGAGACGCCCATGGAGATCGGGTTCGACGATCTTGTGCGCAAGATGGGCGTCGAGGAGCGGCTCTACCGCCATCGCTGCGTCGAGGCCTGGGCGATGGCGGTGCCGTGGTCCGGCTTCCCGATGGCGAAGCTGGTCGAATTCGCCAGGCCGCTGGCGAAGGCGAAATATGTCCGCATGGAGACCTTCAACGACCCGGAGATGGCGTCGGGCCAGAAGGAATTCTGGTATCCGTGGCCCTATGTCGAGGGGGTCACGATGGAGGAGGCCACCAACGAACTCGCCTTCATCGTAACGGGCCTCTACGGCAAGCCCGTGCCGGCGCAAAACGGCGCGCCGCTGCGCATAGCGCTTCCGTGGAAATACGGCTTCAAGTCGATCAAGTCGATTACCCGCTTCACCTTCACCGAAAAGCAGCCCAAGAGCTTCTGGGAGAAGGTGCAGGGCCGCGAATACGGCTTCTGGGCGAATGTGAACCCGGAGGTGCCGCACCGGCGGTGGAGCCAGGCCAGCGAGCGCATGATCGGCACCGACGAGCGCCGCAAGACGCTGCTGTACAACGGCTACGGAGAGTTCGTGGCCCATCTCTACGAAGGAATGGACCGGAAGAAGCTGTTCTACTGAGGACTGCTATCCGCCATAGCGGCGGCAGAGCATGGCCATTGCGCCGCGGATGAACTGCGCCTCGCCGCCGCGAGGGCGGCCGGGCCGGTTGTCACGGTTCCAGGCCATCATGTCCACATGCGCCCAGGGAACGCCCGGCTCGATGAAGCGTTCGAGGAACAGCGCCGCTGTCACCGCGCCGGCGAGCGGCCCGTCGGATACATTGTTCATGTCCGCGACATCGCTGGAAAGCATCTTGCGATAGGGCTGGAACAGCGGCATCCGCCACACCGGGTCCTGCTCCGCCTCGCAGGCTTCCAGCAACGCCGTCGCAACGGCGTCGTCATTGCAGAAGAGAGCCGGTAAATCGGCCCCGAGCGCAGTGCGGGCTGCGCCCGTCAGCGTCGCGCAGTCGAGGATCAGGTCGGGCGACTCGCCAGAGGCTTCCGCGAGCGCGTCGCAGAGGATGAGGCGGCCTTCGGCATCCGTATTGCCGATCTCCACCGTCAGCCCCTTGCGCGTGCGGATCACGTCCATGGGCCGCATGGCATTGCCCGAAACGCTGTTCTCGACCGCCGGGACCATCAGCCGGAGCCGTACGGGCAGTTCGGCTGCCATCGCCATGTGGGCCAGGCCGATCATGTTGGCCGCGCCCCCCATATCCTTCTTCATCAGCCTCATGCCGGCCGGCGGCTTCAGGTCCAGCCCGCCGCTGTCGAAACACACGCCCTTGCCGACCAGGGTGAGTTTGGGCCGGTCTTCGTCGCCCCAGACGAGATCGATCAACCTCGGCGCAATGGCCGCGGCGCGGCCGACGGCATGGATTGTCGGATAGTTCTGCGCGAGCAGTTCGTCGCCGACGATGGAAGAGACCTGCGCCCCGTGGCGTTCCCCGAGTTGCCGGACGGCGGCTTCGAGCCGCTCCGGTCCCATGTCGTTCGCCGGCGTGTTGATGAGGTTGCGAGCCTGCGCGTGCGCCTCGACGGTTGCGAGCGCCGCACGCCGGTCTGCGTTCTCCGGCCAGACGAGGCTCGCATGGTTCCGGCTCTTGCCGTCCGAATAGGCGTCGAAGGCATAGCAGCCGAGCCCCCAGGCGGCGGCGGCCCGTGTAGCCTCCCCGGGTCCGAGTTCGTTCTCGATGCGGAAAGCGCCGCCCTTCAGGCGGCCCGGCAGGCCGCCGCAGGCCCACATGTCGCCGGGCCCTTCTGCTCCCGCCAGCACGCGCGCCGCCTTGCCCTCGGTGTCCGGGAGCACCAGCGTGGTTCCCGCCTCCGCCTCGAAGCCGTTTGCCGCAACCCAGTTACGGTCGCTGGCTCCGGCGCTGTCGAGCCAGCCTTGCAAGCCCGTCTCGTTCAGCAGGAGGACGGGCACGGCATCGGCCGCGTCGGCCAGGAAAATATCGGTCACGGGTGGGAAATCTCCTGTCGGCAATCGGGCCGCCGGCTCAGAACTCGTAGCGGTCTTCGGTGAGCAGGGCGTCCAGGTTCGGGTCGTCCTCGCCGGGCACATGGACCACGGTGAAGGTGAAATCGTCGCGGTCGAGCGGCATGGTGGCGTCGAGGCCGAGCTTGTCCGAGACGCCGTTATCGGCGGAGGGATCGAGCTTCGAGCCCTGGGCGCGGGGAATGACGATCACATCCCTCGATGCCTGGAAGCGCGTCGCCACCGCCCATTCCACTGCCGTCGGGTCATGCACATCGACATCGTCGTCCACGACCGTCACCTGCTTCACATCGGCATGGGCGGCGAAGGCGGCCATTATCACGTTGCGCGCCTGGCCTTCCTGCGTCTTTCGCAGCTTCACATAGAGGTGGTAGCGGCACACGCCTCCGCGCGAGAGATGCACGTCGAGGACAGTCGGGCAGGTGCGCTGCAGATGCGCGGCGATGGTGGCCTCGCGCGGAATGGCGCCGAGCAGGAGATGTTCCATGGCGGCCGGGACGATGGTGTGGAAGATGGGCTTCGCGCGCGTCGTCACGGCCTGCACATCGATGGCCGGGTTCTCGCCGGCGGGCCCGTAATATTGCGGAAACTCGCCGAAGGGACCTTCCGTCTCGCGCACGCCCGGCAGAAGGCGCCCCTCGATGACGATCTCGGCACCGGCAGGTACGCGGACTTCGTTGGTCGCGCATTTCACCACTTCCAACGGCGCACCGTGCAGGGCGCCGGCCACTTCCAGCTCGTCATGGTCGATGGGCAGGATCGCCTGGCTGGCAAGCAGGGTCAGCGGATCGACGCCGACCGCGACAGCTACATCGAGCGGCTCCCCGACCGATTCGGCAGCGGCGAAGAAATGGTGCAGGTCGCGCGGCAGGATCAGGATGCCCATGCGCCTCGGCCCCGTGATCTGGAGGCGGTTGATAGAGACGTTCTGGATGCCCGTCCTCGGGTTGCGTGCGATCACCAGTCCGGCGGAGATATAGGCGCCCGCGTCGAGCGCATTGTGTTTCGGGATCGGCAGCGTGCCGGCGAGGTCCGGGTTACGGTCGATGCGTTCCTGGCAAGCGCCTTCCGCGACCTCGCGCCAGGGTAGCGGGTGCTCGGCGGCAGCGCGGAAGCGGTCGAGCACTGCACCCGGCTCCACGCCCATCGCCTCTGCGATCCAGCCCCGGTCCGAAACGAGGCCCGCGACAACCGGTATCTCGTGCCGGGCGCCGTCGAAACCCAGGGGCTCCGGGAAAAGCACCGCCTTCTGCGCGTCCCACCGCTTGGCGAGCGCCGCAAGAGTGAAGTCCAGCGAGACGCCCGGCCGCGCCACCGCAAGCCGGTCGGTGGCCTGCAGCCGGTCGAGCCAGGAACGGAGTGTGCGATAGGTCATGCGGGAAGGCATCCCTTTGCCGGGTGGAGAATGGTAGCCGACATCGGCAGCTTTGTGACCGGAGCGCGGGCTCAGTCCCGGCGGGCCGCAACGGCCTCGGCGAGCGCAACCGTCCGCTCCGCCATTTCGACATGGAGGTTCTCGATCAGGCGCCCGTCCAACACGACGACGCCCTGGCCGGCCGCTTCGGCTTCCGCATGGGCGGCGATGATCCGCTGCGCCTCGGCCACGGCACCGGGGGCCGGCGAGAACGCATCGTTGCAGGGCGCGACCTGCTTCGGGTGGATCAGAGTCTTGCCGTCGAAACCGAGCTCGGCGCCCTGGCAGCAGGCGGCGGCAAAGCCTTCATCGTCCGCAAGGTCCAGATGGACGCCGTCGAGAACTATAAGCCCGTGGGCACGAGCGGCCAGCAGGCAGAGGCCGAGGCCGGTGATGAAGGGCAGGCGGTCCCGCGTATGTGCGGCGCCCAGTTCCTTGGCGAGATCCGAGGTGCCCATTACGAGAGCGGACAGGCGATGCCCGGCACCTGCAATGGCATCCGCGCGCAGCATGGCCAGCGGCGTCTCCATCATCGCCCAGACTGCCATCTCGCCGCCGCCATGCCGATCGAGCAGGGCGGCAGATTGGCGGATTGTTGCATCGCTCTCCACCTTCGGCAGCAGCGCGGCGTCGGCGCCCGAACCGGCGATGGCCGCGAGATCGTCATGCCCCCAGGGCGTGTCGAGCGCGTTCGCGCGAATGACGATTTCGCGCGGTCCGTAGGCGCCCGAGCTTGCAGCAGCTATCGCCTGCTCGCGGGCCATTTCCTTCGCATCGGGGCTGACGGCGTCTTCGAGGTCGAAGATGAGCACGTCGGCCGGCAGCGTTTTCGCTTTCTCCAATGCGCCTGCGCGCGAGGCGGGCATATAGAGGGCGCTGCGGCGCGGCTTGACGACATGGGGCATGAAGGCGGATTCCTTGTGCAGGCAATTCGTCGGTTGGCGGGCGGTAATCATGCATATTCTGTCGATCCAGTCCTCGGTGGCCCGCGGTTTCGTGGGCAACCGCACGGCTGTTTTCGTGCTCCAGCGCCTCGGCCATGACGTGACCTGCATAGACACCGTCGCCTATTCCAACCATCCGGCCCATGGCGGCTTCCGGGGCGAGGTGCATCCGGCGCAGAGCATCGACCGCATTGCGAGCGGCCTGGAAGAGCGCGGCTTTCTCAAGGACATCGACCTCGTGGTCTCCGGCTATCTGGGCTCGGCCGCCAACGCCGAGGCAGTGGCGCGAACGGTGGACCGGGTGGGCGCCCCGTACCTGCTCGACCCGGTGATGGGCGATGATCCCGGCGGGCTGTTCGTGGCCCCCGACCTGCCCGATGCGATCCGGCGGGAACTCCTGCCGAGGGCCGTAGCCGCAACGCCCAACCGGTTCGAACTTTCCCTGCTCGGGGCCCGCGAAGTGGAAGGGCCGGCGAGCGCCGCCGGGATTGCCGCAACGCTCGGACCGTCCCTCGTCGTGGCGACGAGCGTGCCGGCGAATGAGGGGCGCATCGCCTGCGTCGGCGTGTCGGAGGGCGAGGCCCTGCAGGCCGCAGTGCCGCGCCTGGCGCATCCGGGCTACGGGGCGGGCGACCTGTTCACGTCGCTCTTCGCGGCCCGGTGGCGGAACGGCTGGGCGGATGCCATGGCGCTGGCGGCCGGGACCGTGCATGCCACGATAGCCCGGTCGCCGGGCCGGGACCTCGACATTGTGGGCGCGCAGGACCTCTTCTCCGACCCGCCGCCCCCGCCACCGCTGGAGCCGGTCTAACCCAGGGGCCCACTCCAGGCAGGTGTCATGAAGTGTCATGTTTTGTCATGATCTGCCAGAAAATTGGATTCGTCATGCAATTACAATGACTTAAGAAAGAACTATCCTTATCGGTCTTCATATCGCAAGCTGATTCAAGTCAACTCCTGACCCCGCTTGTCCCCCGAATTCGCCCGGATTG